>JAFAKI010000148.1 GCA_019235595.1 Mucilaginibacter sp.
GACAGGTACGAGAGGGGCAAACTCGCCACGCAGTGGGCCGGAGGGGCCTTCGCGGAGGGGAACGCATTCAAAAATAATTTCCCGCAGGTTGAAGATTATTTAAAGATCGTGGGCGCTGGCTCTGTATTGGCTGTTAACAATGACACCAGGATCGTCCTCGAAAAAAGTTATTTTGCAGGTCCTTCTTTTTTTAACTTTTTCAGTTATCCTTTAATAAGTGGCGATCCCAAAACAGCCTTAAAGGATGTCTTTTCAGCCGTGATAACAGAAACGGTAGCCAAAAAGCTCTTCGGCACCACTAATGCGGTTGGAAAAACATTTAAGTTTGATACCAACATTTTAAAAGTTACCGGTGTTATGAAGGATTATCCGGATAACACACACTTTAAGAGTGATCTGTTAATTTCGTACAGCACTTTTTTGAAATTTGTTGGGCCAAAAAATGATCTGGACAATGCATGGCTGAATGACGGCTGCCTCACTTACCTGCTGCTTAAACCAGGAGTAGATCCCAAAGTACTGGAAGCTAAATTTGTACCCTATGTAAATGATGTTTACAAAAAAATAAACTGGTCTGGCGCCAGCGCTGTGTATCATTTACTGCCTTTGGAGCAAATCCATCTTTCGCCAAATTTAATGATTGAAGCTGAACCTCATGGTGACGGAAAATCGGTTTACCTACTGGCAGGTATAGCCATATTCGTGATCATTATCGCGTGGATAAACTATATCAATTTAGCTACCGCAAGGGGAATAGGGAGGGCCAAGGAAGTAGGTGTTCGCAAAACATTAGGATCGGCAAAAACACAATTAGTCGCGCAGTTTATGCTCGAATCTATGTTGCTGAATGGATTGGCAGTAGTGCTTGCCATTATCCTGATCATTATATTTTTGCCAATTTTTTCCGCTCTGTCTGGCCAATATGTGACCCTTACCTTATTGCTTACGCCGGTTTTCTGGATATCCGTGATCGTGCTATTTACTGCCGGGTCGTTCTTTTCCGGTTTTTATCCGGCACTTGTCCTTTCGAGTTTCAAACCGGCAGAAGTGATCAAAGGGAAATTGTATGCATCAACGGGAGGTGTGGTACTGCGTAAGGTGATGGTTGTTTTTCAGTTTGCCGCATCTATATTTTTGTTGATAGGCTCGGTTACTGTTTACAGGCAGGTAAGTTATATGGAAAAACAGAACCTTGGGATCAATATTAATCAAACCCTGATTATCAAACAGCCTTTGGCGCACATAGATTCATTTTTCCGTCAGGCGAGCTCTTTTAAAAATGAAAGTCTGAGGGACCGTTCCATTAAGAGTATAACTGTGTCAACAAGTATACCCGGAGAACCTGTGAACTGGAACGCAGGCGGTATTAAGCTGAAGGGCACCGACCAATCCCATGGGAAGCAATACCGTATAATTGCCGGAGACTACGACTATTTAACTGCATATGACGCCAAACTGATAGCAGGTAGATTATTTTCAAAGAATTTCAGTACCGATCCGCATGCTGTCGTTTTCAACAGAAAGGCCACCGAAGAAATGGGCTTTGATAAACCTGAGCAGGCTATTGGTAAAGAAATTGATTTTTGGGGACAGGTTTATACGATTATAGGTGTGGTTGAGAATTATCACCAGCAATCGCTGCGTGATGCTTATGATGCCCTTATTTTCCGCTGTATTCCTGATGTTAGGGGGAACGTGTCTGTAAAGATAAATACTACTGACTTGCCTAAAACCATAGCAACATTAAAAAGCAATTGGAAGACATTTTTTCCACAGGATCAATTCGACTACTTTTTCCTGGATAATCATTTTAACGAACAATATCATGCCGACAAGCAATTCGGACAGGTATTTGCCACATTTACCGGGATAGGTATTTTGGTAGCATGTCTTGGCCTATTTGGACTGGTATCTTATACCATTGTGCAAAGAACCAAAGAGATCGGCATACGGAAGGTATTAGGTGCTTCGGTAAATAATATCCTGAAATTACTCTATAGCGAGTTTGCGGTACTGATCGTTATCGCATTTTTAGTATCGATACCATTGGCCTGGTATGCTATTCACAGATGGTTGCAAACCTATGCCTTTAGGATCGACATCAACATATTGTTCTTCATCATTCCGTTTATGGCCGTAGTGGTTATTGCGTTTAGTACAGTATCGTACTTAAGCTTGAAAGCGGCTTTGATGAACCCGGTTAAGAGCTTGAAAACGGAATAATTACCTATGTCTTAATAATTAAAAAGCCCCGACGTAGTTAATCGGGGCTTTTGATCTTTATAAGGATAACTGATTACAGTTTACCAATTTCCTGAACAAGGTCGATCAGTTTGTTTGAGTAACCCCACTCGTTATCGTACCATGATACTACTTTAACGAAGTTATTGCTCAGCGCGATACCGGCTTTAGCATCAAATATGGATGTACGTGCATCACCTTTAAAATCTTCAGAAACAACTTCGTCTTCGGTGTAACCCAGGATACCTTTCAATTCACCTTCTGAAGCGTCTTTCATTGCTTTTTTGATCTCCTCGTAAGTAGCGGGAGTTTTTAAGCGGGCAGTTAAGTCAACTACAGAAACGTCGGAAACCGGTACGCGGAAAGACATACCTGTTAATTTACCTTTCAATTCAGGTAAAACCAAACCTACTGCCTTAGCAGCGCCGGTGGATGATGGGATGATGTTCTGGTAAGCACCACGGCCACCTCTCCAGTCTTTTCCAGACGGACTGTCAACAGTTTTTTGAGTCGCAGTTACTGCGTGGATAGTGCTCATTAAACCTTCTTCGATACCGAATTTATCATTCAATACTTTAGCAACAGGAGCCAGGCAGTTGGTAGTACATGAAGCATTTGATACGATATGCTGATCGGCTTTTAATTGTTTGTGGTTAACACCCATCACGAAAGTAGGGGTGTCGTCTTTTGCAGGGGCGCTCATTACAACTTTTTTAGCACCTGCGTCTATATGTTTTTGTGCAGTTTCCTGGGTCAGGAACAGGCCGGTTGATTCAATGATAACTTCAGCGCCAACTTCGTTCCATTTCAGGTTAGCAGGATCTTTTTCAGCAGTTACGCGAATAGTTTTACCGTTTACAACCAAATGTCCGCCTTCAACAGCGATACTGCCTTTGAATGGTCCGTGAGTAGAGTCATATTTCAACATGTAAGCCATGTAATCAGGCTCAACAAGGTCGTTGATACCAACAACTTCTACATCAGGTCTTTCAATTGCAGCTCTAAAAGCCAGGCGGCCAATACGGCCGAAACCGTTAATTCCTATTTTCATGATTTTTTAATTTTTATTGGAATAATACGTTAATAAATTATTTATAGGTTCTTTAATAATACTTGTTATGGTAAGGTTTGATTGGGCTGCTGCTTCGTACAGGTATTCCTGGAAATTTGCAGCCACCGAGCCAACAAAATGCAGTTGTCCCTCTGGGTGCTGGCCGTGTAAAGGTAATAAATAAGTGTTAATTAGCTTATTGAAGCCGTTCAATATGACGTTTTTAAGATAATGGTCTGATTGATGCTCAAGGTAAAACTCTGTGAATGAGCTTAAAAATACCGCAGGTTGCTTTTGGCGGTACACTTTTTCAAGCAAGGTCCTGCGGTCAAAGTCGTATTTTTGTTCAAACTTTTTCCGAATGTTAGCAGGCAAGGTTTCATTCATAAATGCCCTCAGCAATTGTCTTCCAAGCCAATTGCCTGAGCCCTCATCGGCCAGGATATACCCCAAACCGTAATTGTTAGGCTTCACTTTCCGGCCGTCATACCAAGCTGCATTTGATCCGCTGCCGCAGATGCACACAATGCCCGGTTTATTTTTACAGCTGGCTATAGCGGCTGCATCAATATCATGTTCAACGGTTACCCGGGCGAATTTGAAAAAGGTCGAAAGCGCATTATTTACTACAGCTTTAAGTTCGCTGGAAAATGACCCCGCGCCAAAAAAATAAACCCGTTTTATTTCTTCAGCGTGATGGATGAGGTTAATGTTTTTGTTGAGCAGTTGGATGATTTGTTTCTCATCGTTGAAATAGGGGTTAATGCCGCCTGTTTTGAAAGAAGCTATTGTCCTATCCCTGTAGGCAAGGCGCCATTCAGCATAATTCGACCCGCTATATACAACTGCAATCATTCTTTTTTAGATAGCTAATATGTCGGCCATCTCCATCAAATCCTCTTCCAGTTTAAATTCGTGTTGTGTTAAAGCCTCTTCAATATCGGTTATCTTGATATGATTAGCTTGCAGGCCAACCATCTTCTGCGATTCGCCACGTAATATTGCTTTTACTGCTGCATAACCTAAACGACTACCCAGCACTCTGTCGAATGCCGATGGGCTCCCTCCACGTTGCAGGTGGCCTAATATGGTAACCTTAATATCGTAGAACTTTATTTCCTGCTGAACACGGCGAGCTATATCGTAAACACCACCGTTTTTGTCACCCTCGGCAACAATAACAATACTGGACGACTTCTTTTTGTCCTGTCCGTTTTTTAGGTTTTCGATCAGATCGTCAATCGCAGTAGCTTTCTCTGGTAATAAAATTGCCTCAGCACCGCAGCAAACTCCGGCACGCAGCGCAATTGCACCACTATCGCGGCCCATTACTTCAATAAAGAACAGGCGGTCGTGGGCATCAGCGGTATCGCGTATCTTGTCAATAGCTTCAACAACAGTATTGGTTGCGGTATCGAAGCCTAAAGTATAAGTTGATCCGTAAAGGTCATTATCAATTGTGCCCGGAACCCCCATTACCTGTATATCCGGATATTTTTTTGAGAAACGTAATGCGCCGGTAAAGGTACCGTCGCCGCCAATTACTACAAGAGCGTTAATGCCACGTTTTTTTAAATTCTGATAAGCGGCTTCCATACCTTCATCGGTACGGAAAGGCAGACAACGGGCTGTTTTCAGAATAGTACCGCCTAAATTTAATATGTTGCTTACCGAACGAGGATTCATGTCATACATGTCATCTTCGATAAGTCCCTGGTAGCCTTTACGTATCCCCACAACCTCCAGACCGTTGTATATCCCGGTCCTTACCACTGCCCTTATACACGGGTTCATCCCCGGAGCGTCGCCTCCGGAAGTCAAAACACCGAGTTTTGATATTTTCTGCATCTTTGCCTGACTTTGTTTTCGGTACGAATATAGTGTGTGTAAATTACACCATTGAATTTTATTTTATTTTTATTTTTTTTATATTAGAACATTTACAACATATCTTTAGCGCGTAAACCAATAAATACAAAGTTTTTGGAAGTAAAGTTACCTACATTTAATTCAGTTTTCTCTATAGACTGTGTTATTTTCGGCTTTGAGGCCGGAGAATTGAAGATATTACTAATAGAGAGAAACGAAGAGCCTTATAAAGACTGGCTCGCATTGCCGGGGTATATAGTTGAACAGGATGAGAGTATAGACGATGCAGCCGAGCGTATCCTTTATGAGCTTACCGGCCTGCGCGATTTGCACATGCAGCAATTTCACACTTTTGGCGAGGTAAACCGTCACCCGCAGGGGCGAGTGATCACGGTTGCATATTATGCACTGATCAGAATAAACGGACAAAAAGACCTGAGACCGGTAACGCAATATGCTAAAAAGGCCTTCTGGCATCCGGTGAATGAGTTACCTAAACTGGCATTTGACCATAGCGAAATCTTTAAGACCGGCTTTAACAAACTTCGCCGCAGGCTCAATTATCAGCCGATAGCTTTTGAGTTATTGCCCGAGAAGTTTACGCTTACTCAGTTACAGTCGTTATATGAAGCTGTCCTGAACAAGAAACTGGACAAGAGGAATTTCAGGAAGAAGATGCTGAGCTACGGCTTTTTGAAGGAGCTTGACGAAAAGCAAAAAGGAGTATCATATAGAGCCGCCAAACTGTATAAGTTCGACAGAAGAAAATACACCAAGATATTTCAAAACGAATTAAACCTGGAGAATAAGGGTAAGGTGGGTTAGGCCCAATGCCATTAAGTTAAGCATGACGCATAGTCGACTCACCCGGTCATTGCTTCGCTCGACCAC
>JAFAKI010000259.1 GCA_019235595.1 Mucilaginibacter sp.
TACTCGGTGGCAAGATGGTGTGCTTCGCTCTGTCGTGCGACATCTCGTTTCTCAGGAAATCAAAAAGATCTTTCCGATTGTTCGGCTTGTGCATGTCGATGAAATCGATCACCACTATGCCACCCATATCGCGCAAGCGCAGTTGCCTTGCAATCTCCCGCGCAGCCTCTTTATTCACCTGGAAGGCGTTTTCTTCCTGATTTTCTTTATTGGCTGTACGGTTACCGCTGTTTACGTCGATCACGTGCAGCGCCTCGGTATGTTCAATTACCAGGTAAGCGCCACCGGCCAGGTTCACCGTTTTCCCGAAAGCCCCTTTGATCTGTTTATCTACACCATAGTGTTCGAAAATAGGGTCCTTGTGTTTATGCAGACGGACTATATTTTCCAACTCGGGTGATATCTGGTGTACATAACTGCGTATCTCCTCGTAAATAGAATTATCATTTACATAGATATGCTGAAAATCGGGGTTAAGGATGTCGCGCAATAATGTCGAAGTCCGATCGATCTCACCCAAAGCCTTTTTTGAAGGCTCTATCGAGGGCAAACGGGTAATAAAAGTTTCCCATTTCGAGATCAGGTCAAGCAAATCCTGCTGCATTTCGGCAACACCCTTACCTTCTGATACGGTACGGATAATCACCCCAAAATGCTTCGGCTTAATGCTCTCGACAATTTTACGCAGACGGTTACGCTCGGTATTGCTCTTTATCTTTTTGGATATAGAGATGGCCTCTGAGAAGGGCACCAAAACCACATACCGGCCTGCTATTGACAGGTCGGAGCTGAGGCGTGGCCCTTTAGTTGATATCGGCTCTTTGGCAATTTGTACCGGGATAAGCTGATTTTTGGTTAATACTTCCGATATCTTACCGGACTTATTAATATCAGCCTCCAGTTTAAAATTGTCCAGCAACTTCGACTGGTAGCCACCGCTGCGTACTTGCTTGGTCAGCTTTAGCAGGCTTTGTACCTGCGGACCAAGGTCCAGGTAATGCAAAAATGCATCCTTCTCGTAGCCCACATCAACAAATGCAGCATTTAAACCAGGCATAATCTTTTTGATCCGGCCCAAATAAATGTCACCAACAGTATAATTGTTAGTCGCCTGCTCTTTATGAAGTTCTACAAGTTGTTTATCCTGTAATAACGCAATGGTAGCCCCGTTCGGGGTTGAATCGATAATTAATTCTTTTATCAACTGCTACTCCATTTCTTAAAGCGGCATAAAAAAGCCGCTTATCATAAGAGGTAAAACCATAAGTATAATTAAATGGTTGATTACGTTAAAATGAGCCGGTTAGTTATCTAAAAGCAATAACTTAATCAACCATTCACATAATCAACCAATAACTTACTTCTTCTTATGTCTGTTTTTTCTTAAACGTTTTTTACGTTTGTGGGTAGCCATTTTGTGTCTTTTACGTTTCTTACCGCTTGGCATAATGATAATTTTTTAAATGTACGTTTCTACTAATTCTGTAATTCCTTAATATATTGGTCGATCTTCTGTCTTACGACAGGCTCAGCAACCATGTTTTTGCATTTTTGATAAGCTGCAATTGCTTCCTTTTTCATACCCAATTGGCGGTAGCATTCTGCCAGATAGAAGTTTGGCTCCAGCTCATCCCTTTGGGCTATCATATTTTTAAACCTGGTTACCGCCTTCTCAAACTGCCCGGATTTCATCGCGAACATGCCGAGATTCAGGTTTGCATTCCAGTTTTTGGGGTCTTGCTTTACCACGTCAAGTAACAGCATTATACCCTGCATCGGCGAACCGCCATTAGGGTCTGTAATGCCCAGACTTGTTTGATTAACGTAAGCTACACCCAAACCTGTTTTTGCACCCAAGTCTTCCGGTTTCAGTTTAACCGCATTTTTGTAAGCATCAATCGCGTTCTCTACAAAAGCCGGCTGTGCCGCAGTATCAGTGGCATTTTTGTAAGCATCATTAAAATGATTGCCTGCATTCATCCAGTTTTCAAAAGTATTCTCCTTTTGAGCTACAGCCTGGTAGTAGAATGCTGATGGTGCGGGTTGATTGTCATCGTCCCATTGTTTTGCCAATTGCTTTTGCAGGCTAAGCTTAGCTGCATCGGTCGTGGCCGTTTTTAACTGGCCTTCCAGATCGTTTATTCTTGCAGCAAGTGCTGCACCAATCGCTGTTTTAGCCGGGACGGATACATCCTCAACAGTTACCCTGGCAACTGATGATGGTTGCGATCCTGAAACAACACCCGAGGTGGCTTTCGCCACTTTGGGTTTAATTAAACCTTTAACAGGTAAGGAATACAAATAACCGGAAATAGCCAGAACTATTAAAATAACGATTATTTGCTTCCCCTTCATGTTATAAAATTATTTTGCAGCTTTTGGCGCTTTGTTACCGGTTTTAACTTTCTCAACAAAAGTTTTAGCAGGCTTAAAGCTTGGTACAAAGTGCTCAGGGATAATTATAGCGGTATTTTTTGAAATGTTACGCGCTGTCTTTTTAGCTCTTTTTTTAACGACGAAGCTACCGAAGCCTCTTACATAAACATTCTCGCCACCTACCATCGAGGTTTTTACAACCTTGAAGAATGCCTCTACAGTTTCTTGAACGTCAACTTTCTCGATACCTGTCTTAGATGAGATCTCAGCTATAATTTCTGCCTTAGTCATATCAGATTTTCTTTATTTTAATTATGTAAATACTTAACTGTTTTGGGGTTGCAAAAGTATTTGTTTCTGACCATAGTTTAAAATAATTGGCCGTTTTTTTTTTGTTAACCCATAATTAAATACATAAACGTTACAAATCTCATGTAATTGCCCCCTCTTACAACTACATTTGGGTGCATGAATTTCCCGGACGAACTGATACAGTGGTACTTTAAAAACAAGCGCGACCTGCCCTGGCGCAATACAACCAACGCTTATGTTATATGGCTTTCGGAGATCATTTTACAACAGACACGGGTGGAACAGGGCCTGCCCTATTTTCACCGGTTTCTGGAAAAATATCCTGATGTAAGAGCTTTTGCTACCGCAGACGAGGGCGAGATACTCAACTTGTGGCAGGGGCTCGGCTATTATTCACGCGGGCGCAACATGCTAAAAACAGCCCGGCAGGTGGTTAGCGAGTTTGGGGGCGAATTTCCGGTGAAGTATGAGCAGTTGATCCACCTTAAAGGCATAGGCGAATACACAGCTTCCGCTATTTCTTCCTTTTCGGCAAATGAGGCTAAGGCAGTTGTGGATGGGAATGTTTTCAGGGTGCTGGCACGATATTTTGGCATCAGCGAGCCCGTTGATAGCCACAAAGGGAAAAAATTGTTTCAGGAGGTCGCAAACGACATTCTGAGCAAAGATAACCCTGGCTTACATAATCAGGCCATAATGGAATTCGGAGCGATGCTTTGCAAACCCAAAAACCCAGACTGCGCTATTTGTCCTGTCAGGTCGGGTTGTTACGCCTGCACCAATAATGCGATTTCTGAACTGCCTAAAAAACTGAAAAAGAGCAAAATAAGGGAACGATTTTTGCACTATATTGTGGTAACAGATGGCGATACCATCCTGATGAATAAACGCGACGAAAAAGATATCTGGGCCAATATGTACGACTTCCCTTTATTTGAAAGCAGCCATCGGTTATCGGCGGAGCAGGTTCTGGCACTGCCGGAATTCAAAAGTTACTTTGGGGAAAATAGCCAAATCATCGATATCTATCCCATAAAAAAACATGTATTAACCCACCAGCATTTATACGCACAATTTATTCATGTTCGTGACAAGCCAATTAAATTAGAACAAAAATGGTTTTACACTAACGTAAATTTTTTAAAAAAATTCGCTATGCCTAAAATCATTTTTATATTTATAAATAATTTATTTAATTTGTAAATAAAATTTCTATTAGTTTAAACGATGTCTGGTATTAATAAAGTGATTTTGATCGGCCACTTAGGCAAGGATCCCGAAATGCGCTATCTTGAAGGGGGCGTATCTGTAACAAGCTTCCCTTTGGCAACCTCAGAAACATTCAATAAAGATGGACAGAAGATGGAGCAAACTGAGTGGCACAACATTGTGATGTGGCGGGGGCTGGCCGATGTGGCCGGCAAATTTCTTCAAAAAGGCAAACTGGTGTATATAGAAGGGAAACTAAGAACCCGGTCTTTTGAGGATAAAGAGGGAATAAAAAAATACACAACTGAAGTGGTGGCCGAAAACTTTACTATGCTTGGCCGTAAAAGCGATTTTGAAGAAAATGGCGACCGTTCAAATGGTAAAGGAACAACTGGTAACAATACTTTAAGAAGTAGCCCTGACGATCTTCCTTTTTAAAAAATAAAGCCTCTGGGATCACTGGAGGCTTTGTTTTTTAATGTCGAACACCAAATGTTGAATATCGAATGATGAAGTATTAGCTTATTTCTTCATTCGATATTCAGCATTCATGATTCGTTATTCAAAGACCTATCTGCCTCCCGGCGCGCAATGCTCTTTCAGGTATTTAGTGAACAACGTACGCAAGTGTAAGCTGGTCCCCTCGCCTTCATATATACCATGCGAACGGTTTGGATAGGACATCAGCTGAAACTGCCTGTTGTACTTGATCAACTCGTTGATCAGCAACTCTGCATTACGGTAGTGCACGTTATCATCACCGGTACCATGGATGTATAATAAGTTACCGCGCAAGTTTTTGGCATAAGTCACCGGGGACCCTTTGATGAATGGCTCACGTCCGGCGTCATCAGTCGGTACGCCCATATAGCGTTCCTGATAGATATTGTCATATGATAACTGCCAACCCACAGCCGCCACTGCAATACCGGTTTTATAGATATCAGGATATTGGAACAACAGGTTAAGCGTTGTTGAACCACCGCCACTCCAGCCGTGTACTGCGATGCGTGTTGAATCAACAAAAGGCCATTTCAGGATCTCTTTTGCGGCCATTGCCTGGTCGCGTATGTTGATGATACCAATATTTTTATAAATCGCTTTACGCCATTCCGCGCCTTTTGGCGCGGGTGCGCCGCGGCCTTCGACGGCCATGTAGATGTATCCATCATCGGCCATGTTTCCTACATATAATCCGTTATGACCTGCACCGTAAGAGTCAACTACCGTTTGTCCGGCAGGTTCTGCATATACCGAAAATACAACCGGATATTTTTTATTCGGATCGAAATTGGTTGGTTTTACCATCCAGCCGTCCATTTCAATACCATCAGCTGTTTTTACTTTAAAAAACTCTGGCTTGTTTTTAGCATCCTTATTTACCGCCAGTGTGGCACCGCTGATGTGTTTGTTATCTGGTAAAGTAATAGTTTCGGTTTGCGGTTGAGTGTAGCTGTTTGAGAAATTATGAATAGCAATCTTAGCGCTAGGCGAAATGTCGTAGTTATGCGTACCAGGCAGATCTTTTGGCGTTAACCGCTCAGGCGCTTTGCTGGAGCCATTCAGCTTAACCCGGAAAAGATATTTCTGGGTAGCATTATCCGGTGATGCAGTAAAATAGACATAACCATCGGCCTCGTCAATACAATTCAATTTAATTACGTCATAATTGCCTTTGGTAATCAGCTTTTCTTTACCATCTTCTGATATTTTATAAATATGGCGCCAGCCATCTTTTTCGCTCACCCAGATAAATTCTTTACCATTTTTCAGCCAGTCCCAGCCAACCGGATTACCATCATTCCAGCGTGCTTTGCCATCAATCCAGGCTTTGTCGGTTTCGGTGTGAATGACATGGGCAGTTCCGTTAGATACATTACCTACAAATATTTTGCTCTCGTTCTGCGCGCGATTCAACTGCTCTAAAATGATCTCGTTGGAATTGGTTGTCCACTCCATACGCGGGATGTAATGCTGCACGTTATCGCCCGGAACATCTATCCAGGTCGTTTTTGCATCGCTGATATTTACTACGCCTATTTTACATGAGCTCGGGTCTTCACCGGCTACTGGATATTCAACTGGAATAGTGTAAGGATAGATAGAATCCGTTGTATTCAGCATCAGATAGTTCTTGATCTTGCGTGCATCGATCTGCCAGTAAGCGATCAGCTTGCTGTCCGGAGACCAGCGGAAGCCGTCGCGGCAATCAAATTCTTCCTCGTATGCCCAATCAAATGTACCATTGATCAATTTGGTTTCGCCATCGGTTGTCAGTGGTTTAATTTCACCGCTTGCCAAATCCTCTACAAAAATATTATGACCACTTACATATGCCGCCTTAGCGCCATCTGGAGATATTTTTGTAAACATCAGTGATGATTCAGGTTTGCCATTACCAAGTTGTTTCAGGGTTTTGGCTGCTATGTCGTACACCCAGTAATCACCTTTAGTATTGTAACGCCATACACGCTTGGTATTAGTGAATATCAGTACCTTATTTCCATCTTCCGAAAAGGAAAAACCTCTTATCGCCAGCGGAGACTTGCCCTGCGGTGTCAGCATTTCCTTTGTTACGATGGTTGTTTTTTTGTTGACGTCGCGGGCATCCAGTTCGTCGATGCCGCCAGCGTTCACTTTGTAATACTGGTAGCCATCTTTGGCCCAAATGGTGCCACTGCGCTGCGCATATACTTTACCCTGAAGGGAAAGCAATAAAAAAATGGTCAGGACGGCAAACCCTGAGTAGTAAAACCTGGTTTTCATTTAATCTATTTTAGTGTTCAGTAATTTGAGAATTTGCACTTAAGCGCTAAGTTTTTACGTTATTTTAGCGACTTAGTGCCCCGCAAATTAATAATTCCTTTATGAAAAAGCTATATCTTCTACTAACAGGTCTGCTAATCGTTACGTCTGTTGCCCGGGGGCAAAAGATAGATCGCAGCAAGTTTATCTCTGACAGCCTGGACAATTATATCAATCGTGCGCTTACCAACTGGCGTGTACCGGGCGCCGCAGTTTGTATTGTTAAGGACAATAAGGTAGTACTGATGAAAGGCTATGGCATTAAGGAGCTCGGTCTGAACAACAAGGTGGACGAAAACACGCTGTTTATGATAGGCAGTAATACCAAAGCCTTTACCGCTACTGCATTGGCCATGCTGCAGGCGCAGGGAAAGCTTTCCTTAGATGATAAGGTTA
>JAFAKI010000328.1 GCA_019235595.1 Mucilaginibacter sp.
ACTAATCTCTAGTCTCTAATCTCTAATCACAACTTTTCCCTCGCTGCTTTCATAAACTTGCTGGCGAATACGAAGTCATTTAACTCTTTGTTGTCGGTATGGGCAATGTCGTGATTGGTACCTTCCCACCATTTTTGACCGTTATAAAGGAATATGACGTGGTCGCCGATACCCATTACAGAGTTCATGTCGTGCGTAACCACTACGGTTGTGATGCAATATTCCTGGGTCAATTCATTTATAAGCTCGTCTATCAGGATAGAGGTCAGCGGGTCAAGGCCTGAGTTTGGCTCATCCACAAACAGATATTTAGGCTGCATGGAGATGGCACGGGCTATGCCGACGCGCTTTTTCATCCCGCCCGATAGTTCAGAAGGATAGAGTTTGTTTTTGCCTTCAAGGTTCACCCTTTTCAAACAGAAATTAGCCCGGTCGAGCTTTTCTTCTTTGCTTTGATCAGTAAACAAATTAAGCGGGAACATAATATTTTCCTCCACAGTCATCGAATCAAACAGGGCAGAGTTTTGGAACAGCATGCCAATCTCCTTGCGAATATGCACCCTTTCGGTAAAATGCATGTCGGTAAAGTTGTGGCCGTCGTATAAAACATCACCTTTGGTAGGTTCATGTAAACCAACGATGCATTTGAGTAAAGTAGTTTTGCCCGAACCAGAGCCGCCGATAATCAGGTTGTTTTTACCAGGTTTAAAACCGGCGCTTATGCCGCGCAGTACATGGTTATCGCCAAAGGTTTTATAAATGTCTTTAACTTCGATCATAGTAATACTTTGGATATGATTAGGTCGGCAAAAAGGATCATGATACAGCTATACACTACGCCACGGGTTGCGGCCTGACCTACCTCAAGCGCTCCACCCGAGGTATAAAAGCCCTGATAGGCACAAATGGAGGTAATGATAAATCCGAAAGCCAGCGCTTTAACGGCACAAACAGTAACGATGATGCTATTAAAACCATCAGTCAGACCAGAAAGATAATCGGTAGTTGATACGTTGTTTGATACCGCACAAGCCAGGTAACCGCCCCCAAGTCCTAATAACACGGAGATGATGACAAGTAAGGGTACCATAGTAACGCCTGAAATAATTTTGGGCGATATGATATAGCCGGGGGTGTTTACACCCATTATTTCGAGGGCATCTATTTGCTCGGTAACCCGCATGGTACCTATTTGAGACGCAATGCTCGAGCCAATGCGCCCGGCAAGCACTAGCGCAGATATTGTGGGGCTAAATTCAAGAATAGTCGAGTCGCGGGTAATGCCGCCAACTACCGAGCGTGGTACAAGATCGCTTACCAACTGGAAAGCGGTTTGTATAGTTGCCACAGCTCCGATAAACACAGAGATAATAGCAATAATACCCAAAGAGCCAATGCCCTGCGATACCATCTCGCGCATAACCTCGGCCCAGTAGACTTTGAATTTCTCTGGTTTTCTGAAACTTAACCACAAAAGGAGTATATATCTTCCTAAGCTATGAAACATTAAAAATTTTCTAAAGCGGTTAAAAATACATTTTTTCCGCTTTGGTTGGTGATGGCTGACGTTAACTGCCTTTTTTTTAAATGAATTATATTACAATAAAATACAAGTAAATGTATTCGTACGATGATAATGTTTAGTAGTTTAGTAGGATTGTAATATAGATTATGCTTACCTAAATTCTTGCAAAAAATTATTTTATGACCAGACTCAGGATTACAAGAATCCGGCTTTTTTCCCAATACCTCTTATATATTGTTATCATATTTTGTCTGTTTCTAATTATTACAAATACATTTTCCGTACAATCTAATAATAACGGTGGCACTATTATAACTGCTAGTATTATAGGCCTTATAGCTCTTCTCGCGGCATTCAACGAATACTACTCCCCAGCAATCGAATTTGATGATGACAATATGTACCTGATCAGAAAAAAAGGTATTGAGGAGATCCCTTTAAAACAAGTAACGGCAATTAAACTTACTTCTAATCGTGTTAATAACAGTCACTATTGGGATATACACTATTATAGTAGTTCGAACGGCAATAATGTTGCGGAAATATTACCTAAGATTAAGAATTTCGAATTGTTTAGAGAAAAGGTTAAAGAGAAAAACCCTGAAGTAGAGATTAAAGAGTCTATAATTTTCTGATTTACGAGGCGGACTATGGTTGATAAATGAAACATTTTAATAGCTGTATCAACTTGACAACTATCACCGTAATGAAATAATAAATCTGATATTTATCCCTTATCTAAACCGACCTATGAAGCTAAGATCATTCTTCGTTGCCTTACTGTTTTGCAGTACCTACACTTTCTCCCAAACAAAAAATAATATCTCCTTAATTTATGGCTTTAATACTAATTCTGTAGACATACACGGCGCCAAAGGCGACTATGGCTATAACGATAAAAACGGAAAGTCTTTTGGTGTAAAGTATACCCGCAGTTTTACTAAAGTATTTTCGTTGGAAACCGGGTTGTTATACTCCACAAACAAAGTACAGTCTAATACCATAGGCTCCTATGGAGAACGAACATATAATGGGGAAGTGCATATGCTATCTGTACCTGTGTTAGCTAAATGGACTTTTCTGAAATATTTATATGGGCAATCAGGAGTAGTTTTTGATCACCAGACTAATTACTCTGCTTACCATATTGTTGATGACCAATCAGGCGTGGGAATCGAAATAGGAATCGGCGGGAAATACAATTTTGGCCCGGTTTCAATTTTTGCTAATCCATACATTACGAATCATCGGTTTTATGGTAGAAATAACCTGATGGAGGCTGGTATAAAGTTTGGCTTGGGATACGATTTCTAATTGGCGACTATGTAGCCTTTTCTTGATTGCTCATTAAGCGATAAAGGAAAACGCCTCTTCCAGTCGATTGACTTTAGTCGATGGCTATCATCTTTTATTACCGCAGCATGCACCAAAACGCCATCATCATATTCCTTTATCCTTAATGCCTGCGAAAAATGGTTGTGCGTCGAAAATGTGTATATCGCCTCTTCAGAATAGGTTCTGTTGTTAACCCTCAGCATAATTACATATCTGCCGCTATTGGCCCGGCGTTTAAATTGGGGTAATTTGATAAAATAATTGCTTTGCGCGTTTAAGGCTGCAATGGTAGGGCTGCTGTATGTATTTTTAATGAAACATTTTGAATCAAACGCATTGTCGTTGGTTGTTTTGCAATTCATCAAATTATCATAATTGGTAATGCTTACCGATAAGTTATAAACAGGTTTGCTGTTTTTATAAATTAATACACCGGCAAGCGATTTACCCCCTGTATTAATAAAATGGAAAAGTGGTATGGCCTTAGTTTCAGCCGCAACAGGTTTAACAATACTAACAGGTATCAGCCGTTTTTTAAAGTCTTTATTTTCAGTTAAAGAATATTTTTTGGGTACTTTCTTTTGCGACGGTTTACTTGTAACCAGGTGTTCCGGTTGCCCTTTCTTTGCAGGCAGCAGATGTTGCTGAGGTTCGGGTTTGATAGTTGACGGAGGTTTTGGATGTCGTTTTTTATCAGGCGAAACAGGTTCAGCAGGTGCGCTTTTTGAAATATCAAAGCTTAAATTGGCGTTGGTTACCTGTAGCTGCCTTTTATCTTTTTCAAGCTTATTGATATCCGATTGGGACTGAAAGTGGGAAATAGCCAGGTTAAGAACAGATACGATCGTTATTGCAAAAATAATTTTTGTAACTAAAACAGCCTCTTTTCTGATGGCTTCGTTCTTAGTGCGCCAGTCTTTTTTTAATAAAATTATCGCAATAATGGCAGTGGCTACCACACCAATTATTTGTATTAGTAGCATTAACATAGCAGGCAGATGTTGGTGTTTAAATAACCCGCCTGGTTTTGATTTTGTTTGATTGTAGCCTGCAAAAATTACAATGTAAAAGGGCGCGCACTTGCGAATGAATATTTATTATATACTTTTATGGCCCATACAGATATGCAGGAATTACCTTTTGATATAAATAATATTGATGCTGATGAAGTGCTGGCTTTGGAGGTTACTTACCGTTTGCTCAGAGAAAAATTTAAGGTATCGGTAAGCGAAGATAAAACCTTTGATATCAGGGAATATGATGTTTTTGCGGCGATTGATCCCGATAACATCGGCGGAACGCTTTTAATAAATCACCCGGAAAGCGGTTGCTACCTTATATTTTTGAAGGTCAATGATCCTGACTCTGGCAAAGATCAATACAAATACCAGGTATGGGCATCGGCTACTTTAAGAAATGACTTTGGCCGGCTTACGATAACCCAGGAGAAAGTCGCTGATAAAATGGAGAACCCGGGGCATCCAACCGAGGTATATTTTAAGGA
>JAFAKI010000187.1 GCA_019235595.1 Mucilaginibacter sp.
ATTGATACTGACTTTGACGATTCCGGCCGTCAGCGCGTAATCGACTATGTGGTTGATAAATATGGCAAAAACCAGGTGGCACAGATTATTACTTATGGCTCCATGGCTGCCCGTACCAGTATTCAGGACGTAGGTCGCGTGCTGGATATGCCGCTATCCGAAGTGAGCGCCCTGAAAAAGCTGGTGCCCGAAACGCTTGGTATTACGCTCCGTCAGGCAATCGATCAGGTACCTGAATTGCAAGAAATTTATAAAGATCCGGGGCTAAAAGGAACCGTATTGCGTGAAGCGGAAAAATTGGAAGGTTCGGTTCGTAATACAGGCGTGCACGCTGCCGGTATCATTATCGCGCCGGACGATCTGACCAATATCGTTCCGGTAGCTACAGCGAAAGACTCCGATCTGTTGGTAACCCAGTTTGATGGCCGTGTGATTGAGGATGCGGGCGTTATCAAGATGGACTTTTTGGGCCTGAAAACCCTGACCATCATCAAAGATGCACTGCGACTGATCAAACAAAATCATGGTGTTGAGATCGACATAGATTATATCCCACTGGATGACCAGAAAACATTTGCGTTATATCAACGCGGAGATACCAACGGGACGTTCCAGTTTGAAAGTGACGGTATGCAAATGTACCTGCGCGATCTGAAGCCCGATAAGTTTGAGGATTTGATCGCGATGAACGCGCTTTACCGTCCAGGACCGATAGAGTACATCCCTAACTTTATCAGTCGTAAGCACGGTCGGGAGCCGATCACCTTCGATTTAGATGACATGGAAGAATACCTGGGCGAAACCTACGGTATTACCGTGTACCAGGAACAGGTGATGCTTTTGTCGCAGAAACTGGCAGGCTTTAGCAAAGGCGATGCAGACGTGTTGCGTAAAGCAATGGGTAAGAAGCAGATAGAGGTGTTGAATAAGATGGAGGCGCAGTTTATGGATGGGGCCATGGCAAAAGGTCACCCCAAGGATAAACTGACCAAAATATGGACGGATTGGAAGGCTTTTGCCCAATACGCGTTTAACAAATCGCACTCCACTTGTTATGCCTTCGTTGCTTACCAGACTGCTTTCCTTAAAGCGCATTATCCGGCAGAATACATGGCTGCGGTATTGAATAACCAGAACTCGATTGAAAAGATTTCCTTCTTCATGGAGGAATGCCGTCGCATGGGCGTACCTGTGCTTGGTCCGGATATTAACGAGTCGGATATGGCATTCTCCGTAAATAAAAAAGGTGAAGTCCGTTTTGGATTAACAGGAGTAAAAGGGGTGGGTGAAAAAGCCATAGAAAGTATTATCGAGGAGCGGGAAAAGAATGGACCATACCAATCGGTATATGATTTTGCGAGGCGGTCAAATTCACGCTCAGTAAATAAAAAATCATATGAGAATTTGGTTTATAGCGGTGCTTTTGATGAGTTTAAACTGAACCGCTCCCAGTTCTTCGCCAAAACCGAAAATGGTATTCTTACAGGTGTTGAGCGATTGAGCAAATATGGTGTTGATTATCAGAATACACAAAGTAGTTCGCAATCCTCGCTTTTTGGTGGTTCTGTAGCATCATATATCCCCGAGCCGCCAATGCCGGAATGCGAGGAATGGCCACTGATAGAAAAGCTCAAATATGAAAAAGATGTGATCGGTATTTATCTGACTGGTCACCCGCTGGATAACTATAAGTTAGAGTTACAACGCTATTGCAACGCAACAGTATCTGATTTGAATACTATGCAGAAGGCCCGCTCGGGTGAGGGTGGAGATGATGTTAAAGCAGCCTTTGCCGAGCTTCGCAACAAAGGGGAGCTAAGCATAGGTGGACTGGTTTCCAGCGTTCAGCACAAAATGACCAAAACCGGGAAACCGTTCGGTACATTTAAGCTGGAAGGTTATAATGATTCGTATGAGTTTGCCCTGTTTGGTGACGATTATGTGAAATTTAGAAACCTGCTGGTAGATGGCTATTTCTTGCATATCAAAGGGAATATTGAAGAAAAATTCAGGCAAAAAGATAATTGGGATCTACGCATCGCCACTATGTCCTTGCTATCCGAAATGCGTGATAAGCTAACCAAATCGGTGACTGTTTGCATTGATCTCAATTCATTGAGTGACAGCTTGATGGGTAATCTGGAACAGATTATTGAGGAGAATAATCAAAAATACCCGGTTAAAAATTGTACGCTACGGTTTATGGTAAGAGATATGGAAGAGTCGCTACTGATCGAGTTGCCGAGCAAAACTTTTAAGGTAAATCCAAGTGATGATTTAATGGCTGAAATACAGAGTTTAACGCATGCTGAGCCGGTGTTGAAGTAAGCTAATTATTCAATTTTTTATTTCTTGAATAGTATACTGTACCGCTAATAATTGCAATTATTAGTGCTGAAGCTATAGTTGCTAGAGCGCCGACAAATAAATAGGCTATGCTAGGCATCCCTCTTGCTTCCCCCTTTGGTGCGCCATTAGATACAATTACTTGTCCAATAAATAATAGCACCAAACCGATTGCAATCGTAAATAGCATTATGATTGCAATTGGGAAAGATATTTTATTTCTAACTCTTAATGATGATAGGATGACCTGAAGCACTGGCGCGATGATTAAAAGTATAATTGATATCATATCTTACTGTTAATACTAGTAGTTAATAAAAGTAACCCAATACATGAGTTGTGTATTACACGGTTATTGTTAATAAATTAATTTTAGCTTACCTGCCAATAAGCCTACATTTATTGTCACCTATAAGTTAATGTGTCATGTGTACATAATAGGATTGTCACATTGTCATAGGTACACTTGTGGCAAGCAATTTGAATAGTATATATTTGTAAATAATTTAAATTTAAAAAATCATGGCTTTAGAAATAACTGATGCAAACTTTGAAGAACTAGTTCTCAAAGCAGATAAACCGGTTTTAATTGACTTTTGGGCAGAATGGTGCGGTCCCTGTCGCATGGTTGGTCCTGTAGTTGAAGAAATCTCAAAAGAATATAGCGGCAAGGCTATTGTTGGTAAAGTAAATGTCGACAATAACCCAGGCATCTCAATGAAATTTGGTATCCGCAATATTCCTGCTTTGTTGTACTTCAACAAAGGTGAAATTGTTGATAAACAAATCGGTGCAGTGCCAAAATCAATACTTGCCGGTAAGTTAGACAAACAGTTAGCATAATATATATTCAACGAGTACGAAATAGCCTGTCTCAGATTCTGAGACAGGCTATTTTTTTGGACACGATTTAAAGATTTATTGGATTTACAAGAGTCATGGTAATCATTTTAATCTTTAAATCGTGTCTTTTTTTGTTTGAATACACCAATCTGTTAACTACATTAGCGGTATGCCCAAACTAAGCGATGAACAGGAAATACGGCACCTGGCCAATCTTGAGCTACTGGCCCGGCAGGTAGTGGAAGGGTTTATTACCGGCTTACATCAAAGCCCTTTTCATGGTTTTTCTGTGGAGTTTGCCGAGCACCGCTTGTATAATAACGGTGAGTCGGTAAAAAATATCGACTGGAAATTGCTGGCGCGGACCGATAAGCTGTTCGTCAAGCAGTTTGAGGAAGAAACCAACCTGCGTTGTTACCTGCTGCTGGATACTTCATCATCGATGAATTACCCCGAAAAGGGGATAGATAAGCTCCAGTTTTCTATTTATGCAGTGGCTTCTTTGGCGTATCTGTTCAAAAGACAGAGAGACGCTTTCGGCTTATGCTTATTTTCTGATAAGATCGACTGGATCAGCGCTGCGCGATCAACCTCAAAACACCTTTTCTACCTTTTTGCCGAACTGGAAAAAGCATATAATCAGCCTAAAAAAAATGCAACAACCAATATTACCAGTGTATTACACCATATAGCTGAAGAGGTACATCAGCGCTCCATGATCATCATCTTTAGTGATATGCTGGAGAATAATTACACAGAAGAAAAGTTGCAGGCGCTATTCGCAGCCATTCAGCATTTAAAATATAATAAGCACGAGGTAGTGATATTTAACGTGAACGATCGTCACAAGGAATTGGATTTTGATTTCGACAACCGCCCGCATCATTTTGTAGATATTGAAAGCGGGGAGGAGATTAAAGTTCACCCTAATAAAATCCGCGAGGCTTACCGGTCAAACCTGGATAATTATCGCCATCAGTTGGAACTCAAATGCGCCCAGTATCAGATCGACCTGGTGGATGCCAATATTCACGATGGATATAATAATATTCTGAAAGCCTACCTGGTGAAGCGGAATAGCATGATTTGAGTAACAAATTAAATACAAAAACGGCTCAAACAGCGTTTTTAAAACAGAAATCAAATATTAGATTTGTTGCTGCCACTTTTTATAGAATACCTATTTAAATATTCATTTAATGGACGATATCCAGATTAAAAAGCAACCGAAGAAATACGATGCCATTATTGTTGGTTCGGGTGCCGGCGGCGGTATGGCCGCGTATGTTTTAGCTAATGCGGGTTTAAAAGTTTGTTTGCTCGAAGCAGGCCCAAATTATGATCCTCGTGAAAACTCATCGCAATTAAAAAATCCATGGGAATCGCCGCGCCGTGGCGCCAGCACCAAATTCCGCCCGTTTGGCGATTTTGACGGTTGCTACTGGGGCTGGGAAATTGATGGCGAGCCATACACCCAAAAAGACGGAAGTAACTGGGAATGGTGGCGTGCCCGTATGGTGGGCGGCCGTACCAATCACTGGGGACGTATCTCTTTACGCTTCGGCCCTAATGATTTTAAACGCCGCAGTATAGATGGTTTGGGTGATGATTGGCCGATTGGATATGATGATGTAAAACCTTACTATGATAAAATAGATAAGCTGATCGGCGTATTCGGCACAAATGAAGGTTTGTACAATGACCCGGATGGTATATTTTTACCTCCGCCAAAACCGAGGTTGCACGAGTTATTTATAAAGAAAGCCGCTGGTAATATCAATATCCCGGTAATACCTTCAAGGCTATCCATATTGACCAAGAAGATCAATAAAGATCGTGAAGCATGTTTCTATTGCGCACAATGCGGCCGTAGCTGTAAAATTTATGGCGACTTTTCATCTTCATCGGTATTGGTAAAACCGGCAGTTGCTACCGGCAATGTTGACCTGGTAGTAAACGCAATGGCACGCGAGGTATTAACTGGTCGCGATGGTTTGGCAACAGGCGTTTCCTATGTGAACAAAGAGGATATGCAGGAATACCAGGTATTTGGCCGCACAGTAATACTGGCCGCCAGCGCCTGCGAAAGCGCCAGGTTAATGCTGAACTCTAAATCAAGCCGTTACCCCAATGGCATTGGCAACTCAAGCGGTGTGGTAGGTAAATACCTGCACGACTCTACCGGCGCCGATATGGGGGGTATTATCCCGGCATTGTTTGATCGTAAACGTTATAACGAAGACGGCGTAGGCGGTATGCACGTGTATACCCCATGGTGGTTGGATAATAAAAAACTGGATTTCCCTCGCGGTTATCACATCGAATACGGTGGTGGTTTCGGTATGCCATTATATGGCTTCAATTGGGATATTCAAAACCTGAATGGCGCTTACAAAATTCATGGCAAACAAAAAGAAGCCGGTGGTTATGGTGCTTCGCTTAAGGAAGATTACCGTTATTTCTTCGGCGCGCATGTAGGTATGGCCGGCAGGGGTGAAGGTATTGCCCGCGAGGACAGCTATTGCGAGATCGATCCGAATGTGGTAGATAAATATGGTATCCCGGTATTGCGTTTCCATACCAAATGGACCGATTACGAGATCAACCAGGCTAAGCACATGAAGGAAACTTTTAAGGAAATCCTGCATTCGATGGGCGCGGTGGTTACCTGGGGTGGAGATGATGGGCCGCACAATAATTGGGGTTTGCACAATCCGGGCAATATCATTCACGAGGCCGGAACGGTTCGTATGGGTAATGATGCTAAGAAATCGCCTTTGAATAAATACAGCCAGTCGCACGATGTAAAAAACCTGTTCTGTGTAGATGGCGGGCAGTTTGTATCGCAGGCCGACAAGAATATCACCTGGACGATATTGGCGCTTTCGATGCGTGCATCAGAGTATATAGTTGATCAAATGAAGAAACAAAATATTTAATTCTGTTATCATGGATAGAAGAGATTCCCTTAAAGCCCTGATCGTTGGTGGTATATCCACCTCGGTTTTGCTGGATGCCTGCAAGCAACCTGCAAAAGAGGGTGCTGAGAATACCGAAAATAAAGATGCTAAAGGTCCGGATGAGTCCGACCGTATGGCGGAAGAAAAGTTAGTAAATAAACAGCTCCGCGAAGCGCCAAAATTCTTCACCGCAAATGAAATGGCTACCATCACCATTTTGGGCGATATTATTATCCCTAAAGATGCGGTGAGCGGCAGTGCCTCAGATGCTAAAGTGCCTGATTTTATTGAGTTCATTGTAAAAGATATGCCCGAACACCAGGTGCCCATGCGCGGTGGTTTGCGCTGGTTGGATATGCAATGCCTAAAACGGTATGATAAGGCGTTTAAAGATTGCAACCATACACAGCAAATGGAAATGGTTGACGAGATTGCATGGCCTAAGAAAGCAAAA
This sequence comes from Mucilaginibacter sp., assembly GCA_019235595.1. Taxonomy (GTDB): domain Bacteria; phylum Bacteroidota; class Bacteroidia; order Sphingobacteriales; family Sphingobacteriaceae; genus Mucilaginibacter. Next base: position 6,604 of record JAFAKI010000187.1, read on the forward strand.
CCCGAAATGCACCAGGGAGTAGCTTTCTTTAACCTGATGCGCAATCTAACCGCCACCGGATTTTATACTTCAGAAATAGGTGTAAAAGATGTAGGCTATAAAGGTAACGCGCCAAACCATTGGAACGGTGTACCCGATGATGTATTGAAACAATACAACATGGCTTACACCGAAAAAGAACTGAAGGAATGCATCAGTTTTGATACTAAAGCATAAACCAAATGCCCCGACTATAACCGGGGCATTTTGTTGATTCCTGTATTCGAGCGTTTCCTTAATGTATTGATAATGTTAAGATTAGATTTGGTGTAAACATGTTTTTATCATCTAATCATAACATTAACTTAAAATAAGAGGCGGTAATTTTGCGCCAGTTAAATGCCGGATATTTCAAATCATCGCCTCGTTCTTTATTCCGGTATTTTAAGATCAGTTAATAGTTATTATAAAGAGAGCTTGCTCTCTTTATTTGTTTTTATAAGGTGATATTTATTCTTCACCGCGTATCCGGAATACCATTCCATTCATATCTTCTTTGATCCTCAGTTGGCAAGCCAGGCGGCTGTCCGGGCCGGCATCCGGTAAAGTATCCAACAGGTCAAGTTCAACATCCGATGGATGAAAATATTGCTCGGGCCCCTCCAAAACCTGCACATGGCAGGTAGCACAAAGCGCCATGCCTCCACAAGTAGCTAAAATATGGTGATCCGCCGCTTTTAAGACCTCCATTAGGCTTAGATTTATATCTTCTGGTATCTCAACGGGCTCTCTGTGGCCGTTTCTGTCCTCAATAGTTAAAGTGATCATAATTAAAAGGCACTTACACCATAAACAGTGGTGTATTTGAAACTTAATTTTTGCTCAGGGTAAACATATTTAAACGCGCTCTGAGCCATTAATGCAGCTTCATGAAAGCCGCAGAGTATGAGTTTTAATTTACCTGGATAGGTATTAATATCGCCTATGGCGAATATGCCCGGAACATTAGTAGAATAATCAAATGTATTTACTTCAATTGCAGAGTGATTGATATTTAACCCCCAATCCGCAATCGGACCTAGTTTGGGAGTAAGTCCATATAATGGTATGAAATGATCAGCTTCGATATGGGATTCCTCATTGTCTCTACCTACTACGATAACTTTCTGTAAGTGCCCGTTGCCCTGTATGCCGGTAATATGCGATTGTAACACGAGATTGATCCTGCCTTGTTTCGCCAAGCTAAAAACTTTTTCAGCCGAATCAGGGGAGCCACGAAAGGTGTCTCCTCTGTGAACTAATGTTACTTCGGATGAAATGTCTGCTAAAAATATGGTCCAGTCTAATGCAGAGTCGCCTCCGCCTGATAACACTACCTTTGCATTTCGATAGGTTTCTGGATTTTTAATCATATATGCCACGCCTTTTCCTTCAAAATCTTCCAGTCGGTGTATGGCTGGTTTGCGAGGTTCAAAACACCCAAGGCCGCCGGCAATTACAACAGCCTTACAGCGTACTTCAGTGCTGTTATTGGTTTGTATCAGAAATGACGAATCATCTAACTGACGCAACTGCTCAACCCTTTCGCCCAGGGAAAAAGTAGGCTTGAACGGTGCAATCTGCTCCATCAAACCATCCACCAATTGCTGCGCATTAATCCTTGGAAAACCAGGGATATCGTAGATTGGTTTTTGCGGATATATTTCAGATAGTTGCCCGCCAACCTGTGATAACACGTCAATGAGGTGACAACGCATTTTGAGTAAGCCAGCTTCAAAGACTGCAAATAAACCAACAGGTCCAGAGCCTATAATGCAAATATCGGTAGTAATGAGTGCCATAAGATTTATCTATAAATAAACACTCAAAGATGGTTTCTATTATAACTTTTATCAAATGATAAATAGTAATATGAGATTACTTTAGGTTATAATTGGCTGTGCAAAAGCGTTTGAACAACTCAGTAAGTTTAGTGTATTTTCCCTGAAGCTGAATGAATTCAAAGGTTCTGAATATTTCTAAACCCTTAATTTCGATAACGGCCAGCTCGTTATATTTTAGCTCGCTGGTTACCGATTGAATAGAAAGAAAGGTCGCTGTTTCTGAATGCATAAGGTATTCTTTTATTGCAATGCTGCTTTCCAGCTGAATTTCTATTTGTAGATCTTTTGGGTTGATCTGCGTTTTACTTAGGGCGTTAAATATTACATCTAAAGTACCTGATCCGGCTTCACGCAATACGAGCGAAATGTTTAGTAATTGCTTTGGACTTATTTCAGCTTTTTTTGCTAGTTGATTGTTTGCTCGCGTTACTAATACAATTTCATCTTTAGCAAATGGGGTATAAGCAATTTGCGGATAATGAGCGGCGCCTTCAACAATGGCAATGTCAATTTTTTCATCCAGAATCTGCTGAGTAATATAATCGGTATTACCTTGTATAAAGGTGAATGAAACAGACGGATAGGTTTGTTTAAATAAAGCAAGTAAACGCGGTAAAATAGTTTGCGCTACTGTAGTACTTGAACCAATATGTACTGTCCCTGCTTCGATATTGTTTAGTTGGGCAAGCTCTGTTTCGAGTTCGGTGTAGATATGGAAAATTCGTTCAGTATACTGCAGTAATACTTTCCCTGCTGTTGTAAGTGCGATGGTATTTCCATTGCGTTTAAATAATTGAAGATTTAATTGATGCTCCAATTCCTTAATATGTTTGGTTACCGCTGGTTGGGTAATGAACAGTTCATTCGCGGCCCTTGTAAAGCTGAGTTTTTGTGCAACTATATAAAACACTTTGAGACGGAAATCGAAAATCATCAGCCTAAGTTAGGCGTTCGGGAAATAAATAAGACAATTATTGTTAGCTGAAGTGATTAATAGCTCCAACAATTATCTCGCAAGCCTTTCTTATCTCGTCGTGAGTGATGATTAATGGGGGAGCAATTCGCATAGAATTGCTACAATGCAGGAACCAATCGACCACTACACCGTTTTCAATACAGCGATCAATAATCTTTTTATTCAGATCGAAATTTTCCAGCTCGATAGCAAGCATTAAGCCTTTTCCGCGCACCTCTTTAATGGTCGGGTGAACCAATAACTCGCGGAATAATTTTTCTTTTTGATCTACCTGCTCAACCAGGTTTTCATTTAGCAAAACCTCCAGAGCGGCCAATCCCGCTGCACAACATACCGGGTGCCCGCCGAATGTAGTGATATGTCCTAATATCGGGTTCTCTTTGAGTGCACCCATGATTTGGTTGGACGAGATAAAAGCCCCAATTGGCATACCCCCGCCCAACGCTTTGGCCAAAAGGAGTATATCAGACACAATATCAAAATGCTCGAAGGCGAATAGTTTACCCGTACGGCCGAATGCGGCTTGTATTTCGTCCAGTATTAGCAGCGTGCCGGTTTGGGTACAGCGGGCACGTAAAGCCTGCATATAAGCCTTATCGGGTACACGGATTCCCGCTTCACCCTGCAATGTCTCAATAATCACACAGGCGGTTTCATTCGTGATCAATTCCAGATCATCTAGGTTATTAAACCGGATAAAGTTAACACCTGGTAATAATGGGCGATAGGCCTGTTTGTATTCTTCGTTACCCATTACGCTCAAAGCGCCATTAGTGCTGCCATGATAAGAATTATAGCAAGAAATAATCTTACTGCGACCCGTATACCGTTTAGCCAGTTTGAGTGCGCCCTCGACCGCTTCGGCACCGGAATTAACAAAATAGACAGAGCTTAACTGTGGTGGTAACAGTGACACCAGTTTTTCGGCAAAACGCACCTGTGGGGTTTGCACATATTCGCCATAAACCATGAGGTGCATGTATTTATCTAATTGCTCTTTGATGGCTTTGATCACATAAGGATTGCCATGCCCCAAACTGCTTACGCCAATGCCCGAGATCAGATCGATATAGGGTTTGCCGGCCGCATCAAACATGTAAATGCCTTCGGCGTGTTCAAATTCGAGCAGAAGAGGGAAATCTGTTGTTTGGGCGTTGTTGGCCAAAAAGAGCTGGCGAAGTGTGAGCATCGTTTGTATTTCGAATTTCGGATTTGGAATTTCGAATTTGAAAGTTTTCCGCTAAAAACTAAAATCTATCGTCAAATAAATAAACGCAGTAGAAATTATGTTAATAGCATGGGTAAAAATGAATTAGAATAAATTCGAAATTTAAAATTCGAAATTCGAAATCATCAAGGATTGTTTTTTGCGGCTTCGCTGCGTTCCGAAAGCTGTTTGACCAACTCGTCATTGAAATCACGTTCACTCTTAAATATCACGCTGACTTTTTCGGCGGGCAGTATCTTTAAAAACTCGTCGGTATAGTATTTTCGGGTATTCACCAACTCGCTTTCGTAATATAGCTCCTTGTTGATTTGATCAGTCCCGTTAGGCTGATCGGCCGAATTGTTTTTACGTTTAGCAGCTAATATCTGCTTTAACGCCGCACGGTAGCGCCTGTACATGGGCCAAAAACGCTGACCTTGATCAGCGCTCATACTAAGTCTCTTGTTGATGTATTCTTCACGTACTTCCTCAATACGGTTAGCCCCGACATTGTTCTGCTGCTGATGGTGTATTACCCTTTCCTGTAAATTTTGCGGACGCCGGAGCATCGGCCTAACCACCTGCCCGAACGATTTAGTACAAATACCCAAGAACAGAAATATGATAAAGATATGTTTGGCCAGTTTGTACATATTATTGACTGGTGCTATCTAATTCATCCTGCAGATCACTACTTAAATTGTCTGCGTTAACTTGTTTGCTCTCTTCCATCAAAGCATGTGTATCCTGATCGACATTTGATTGGATATAATCCTTAATATCATCAACCGATATCTCTGACAATGATTTATGCAGGAAAGAGTGATTGTGATCCTCCGGTGCGTTATTATTTTGCGTTAAAAGGATAGTTGCGCCAACTGCCAATGTAACACAGGCTGCTGTTGCATACGTAAATACATGTGAAGCAAATAATTGTCTAACTACACCTCTTTTAGGTTTTGCAACTTCTTTCTTTTCAGCCGGCTGATTAACCGTTTTGTCAAGGATGTTTGCAGTGAGACTATCAAAATAACCATCCGGAACAGCAAATGACTCCTCCTCGTTCAGTGCTTCCTCAACCGCTATGCGGCTTTGGATGTTTTGACTCAACTCTTCAAAATATCCTTTGGGCACTGAAAAAGTGTCCTCTGACTTATCCAAAGCCTCCTCCACCGCAATACGGCTTTGGATATTCTGGCTTAGTTCATCAAAATAACCTTGCGGCACTGTAAATGCATCATCAGATTTATCTAAAGCCTCCTCCACCGCAATGCGGCTTTGTATCTGCTGGCTTAATTCATCAAAATATCCTTCGGGAACAGTAAATCCGGTAGTTTCTTTATCGGCAGATTCTTCAATTGCAATGCGGGCATTGATATTATTGCTGAGCTCGTCAAAATAATTTTCGGGCACAGCAAATCCATTTGAAGGAGAGCCGGTCTTTAATTCATCTAACTTAATATACGACACGATCTGCTGCTCCAGCTCATCAAAATAGCCATCAGGCACTGTAAACGGGTTATTTGGGTTAACCTGTTTAAGTGACATATAATCATTAAGCCATTCTCTATTTCCTCTTTCGCTGTTCATATCAGTGTATAGATGAATCTCATGCCCAAAGGTTTAAAGTAAATTTAAAATTTAATCTTTTGATAGTAAAAACGATTCGATTTTTTTCACAGCAAGGTGAAAAGAAGCCTTTAGCGCCCCTACACTCGTCCCCAGCACTTCCGACATCTCCTCATACTTCATGTCATCATAGTACTTCATGTTAAATACAAGCCGCTGCTTCTCAGGCAATGTTAAAATGGCCTGCTGCAGTTTAAGCTGTGCCTGGTCGCCGTTAAAGTAGCCTGAATCCGCCAATGTATCCGCCAGTTCGTAAGATACATCGTCCAATGGTATATTATTTTTCTGCTTTTTCTTGTTCAGAAAGGTAATACACTCATTGGTGGCTATACGGTACATCCAGGTATACAACTGGGCATCACTACGAAAACCAGGCAGATTTTTCCAAACTTTTACAAATGTATCCTGGATCAGGTCATCCGCGTCATCATGATCGATCACCATACGGCGGATATGCCAGTATAGCTTTTGTTGGTATTTTTTTAATAGCAGATTAAAAGCTTCGTTCCTGGTTTTTTCATCCTGAAACTTGCGTAATATTTCTGCATCATCAACCTGTACCGCCATGTATTATTATTTATGATTTACCCGTAATTAGGGCGAAAATAATTAAAAATCTTTTATTGTAACAGGTCAAGTACCTGTTGCGATGCGTTTTTGCTTTCAACTTTATCAATCACCTTCAGAATCATCCCTTTCGGGTCGATCACAAAAGTTGTACGTAATACTCCCATATATTTCCGGCCAAACATCATTTTCTCTGCCCAAAGACCATATTCTTCTACAATTTTCCTATCGGGATCAGCTATTAGCGGGAACGGCAGGTTGAATTTTGTCTCAAATTTCTTATGCGATTTTTCAGTATCGGGACTAACGCCAATCACTGAAAAACCTTTGCTGAGTAACGATTGATAATTATCACGGAAATTGCATGCCTCATTAGTGCAGGTCGGGGTATTATCCTGCGGATAAAAGTATAGTATTACATTTTTCCCCCTGAAATCGGATAATGAAACGGTATTGCCATTCTGGTCTTTTGCTGTAAAATCGGGGGCTTTGTCACCCTCTTGTGGTATTGCCATATTATTTAAAAAAATATGCGGAAAATTGCGAAATATTATCCTTATTATCAGTAACAGTTAAGTCAAATATATGTTTACCCCGGGTGATGTCCTTATCAAACTTATAACTTAACACCTTGGTTTTATAGTCCCACTCCATCAGTACCCATTTCCCATCAATTTTACCGGAATAGGTTTTAATGCCCGACATGTTATCGCCAATTTTAAGGGCTATGCGCTGCATTTTAGCCATGTCAACTCCATTTCTGATATTTAGTGGATGAATGACGGGCGGAACGGAGTCTACCCGGATATAATAGTCACCAAAAGTGCGGGCACTGGCTTTGATGTAGCCATTGTCATAAGTACCGCCTTCACAAACACCCATGGCGTTCATGATAACTGCCTTGCCAATGTACTTTCCAATTTTTTCATCGGGTTTGATCCAGATTTGGAAAGTATCGTTAATAGGTGTGGCGCGATTGTGTATGTGATGAATGGCCGAATACATGCCAGGCTTGCCCGGTGAGGCAGAATAGGTGAAATTCAGATCATCATAAAGGTTGCCAACGGGAACGACTACCTTCAGATTATCAGCATTAAACTCGTTCTGATGGTCGTAATGAAATAAGGTTGTTCCGGCTGGAGCAGGTGTCGGAGGGTTTTTAACAGCGCTTGATTTTACTTTGATGTTTAATGTCGAAGCATTTCCGGCAACATCTTTTACCACATATTGAACATCGTGCACAGCATCGTCACTAAAATTAACCACACCGCGATTAATAGATTGCGGATAGAGGGTGATCTTACTTCCAGGCAGGATAAAACATTTTTGGATGAACCGGTGCGAGCTTAAAAAAATAGGGTAATCAATATAAGCATTGATGGAATGTGTTTGATCAAAAGCAAAACGTTCAGCCGCAAAAGTATAAACAGTTGTTCCGTCAACTTTTAGTTCAATGGAGTAGATGCCATTATGGTTGAATGAAGCGCTGTTCATATCGGCGGTAGTGATGCCAAATCCCGTTTCGCCATTTACTTGGATCACCTGCGGTTTCAATAAATGAAAATGCCCTGCCGCGCCTTTCACTGCAAAGAACTGTCTTTGAGTTTTTTCGCTAAATGGTGCACCGCCAAGATGATAAACGCAAATAGTACTCAATGCCGGCGGAACATGGTCTGGTATCGTCAATCCAAACAATTGGGGATTGATGGTTTGCTCGGTTTGGGTATCCCTTATTTCAAAATGGAGGTGTGGCCCTGCTGAGGCGCCTGCATTACCCGACCAGGCAATTACATCATCCTTGCATACCATCGCCTGTGTAGGCGGTAAGTTAAAATCAACCTCAAAGCTTTGCTGCTCATATTGTTGTTTCCTTACTATTTCTGCCAGTTTCGGGTCAAAGCGTTCGATGTGGCCGTAAACTGTTGTGAATCCATTGGGGTGGGTGATATAAATGGCATTCCCGAACCCTCCAAATTGAACCCGGAGGCGAGAGACATAACCATCATAAGCTGCATGAACAGGGTAGCCTGTACGCCCGTTGGTTTTAAAGTCGAGCCCGGAGTGGAAATGCTCCGGGCGCAACTCGCCAAATGAGCCTGCCGTACTTGGCGGCAGGTCTAAGGGGTAACGGAAAAAGTTTTTGGGATACTGCCTGGTTTGAATAGGGTCTTGTGCGAAACAGTTGACTATCAATCCCAAACAGGCGGCAAGAAAAATAATAAATTTATTAGACATGCTTATTTAACGTAAAAATCGAGCATTTTCACATCTTCAATATAACCTTCCAGGTGATCGCCAATATTGACCCTGCCTACGCCTTCGGGGGTACCGGTAAATATGAGGTCCCCCTTTTTGAGTGTAATGTATCGTGATACAAAGGCCAATATACGTTCAAAGGAGAACAAAAGGTCTTTAGTATTGCCTTGCTGTCGCACTTCACCATTAATGTCCAGTTTGAAATTTAAATTATAGAGGTCATTAAAATTAGCTTTAGGAATAAAATTGCTTATAGGTGCCGAGCCATCGAATCCCTTGGCTAATTCCCATGGCAACCCTTTTTCTTTATGACGTTGCTGTATGTCGCGGGCGGTAAAATCAACCCCTAAACCAATCTCTTCAAAATAATTGCCGGCGAATTTTTCATTAATGTGCTTGCCCTCTTTGCTGATCTTTAAAACGATCTCAATCTCATGATGAATATCTTCCGAAAAATCAGGATGGTAGAACGGTTTATTATCTTTCAGTACAGCCGTATCCGGTTTCATAAATATCACCGGGGTAGTTGGTACAGGATTATTCAGCTCTTTGGCATGCTCGGCATAGTTACGGCCTATGGCAATTATTTTCATAGTGGTTGTAAAATGCCAAAGCTAGTAAATTGGTTGATTAAGTTAAGTGGTTGATTGAGTTCATTGGGTTTAAAACGTAACTCAATCCAACTTAATTAACTTAATCTAACTCATTCAACTTTATAGTACAGAAATCCGCTTGATTACCGATTCGGTACCGGCTACTACCCGGATAAAGTAAAAACCGCGGGATAGTTTATTGCTGATGGGATAGGTAAAGCTTTGTTCGCCTGATCCGATCCTTTGCGAAACGAGCGTCATTACGTCATTACCCAAAACATCCATCACTTTAACGGTAACCAGGGCATTGCGGGATAGTACGTATTTAATGTTAATCTGGTCTGTAACCGGGTTAGGATATACCTGAACATCGGTGAGCAGCTTATCGTCCGTACGGATCACATTTATTTTGGCTGTAGACGTAATCGCTGGTTTTAAGGGCGGCAAAGCCAAATGTAACCCAGCTTTTGAATAGGTGCTTTTGGTGGTGACAATTTTGGTTTTTGCGAGATGCAAAGTCGTATCAGACTTATTGGCCTGGTAAGCAAAGGCAATATTTATGGTTAATGCAAAAGCAAGCAATATAACCCACGAAAAAATATTGGTATAGTTTTGCCTCATGCTTAAATTTTCTATACAAAAATAGAAATAATGTAGCTATCAATTCACAGCAAATACCTTTTAAAGAATATTTTAACAAAATTTAACAAAAAGAGTTTTATTATTGAGTGTTTACGCAAATTTATAATGTAATAAACACACTAAGAGTTATAAATTTAGCGGCGAATACCCCATAACTTTTATCTGTAACAATGCATAAAGACCTTCAAAAGCTATCTCTTGCCGGCCTTCTTATCAGTCTGGGTATTATTTATGGTGATATCGGTACTTCTCCGCTTTATGTTTTTAAAGCTATCGTTGGCACCCAGCAAATTTCAGAAACTTTGGTGTTGGGGGGGATATCGTGTATATTCTGGACACTTACCCTGCAAACAACACTCAAGTATGTGATCATTACTTTACAGGCAGATAACAAAGGTGAAGGTGGTATATTTTCGTTGTTCTCGCTGGTTCGGCGTAAGGCTAAATGGCTGATCATTCCGGCTGTAGTGGGCGGTTGTGCCTTGCTTGCCGATGGTATTATTACTCCGCCTATTACTATATCAGCCGCTATTGAAGGCCTCGAAGTAAAATTTCCGCATTTGCATACTGTTACGATAGTTATCATCATCATTGCTGCTTTGTTTATCATACAGCAATTTGGTACGTCCCTGGTGGGTAAGGCATTTGGGCCTGTCATGTTTCTTTGGTTTACCATGATGGGTGTGTTAGGATTGGTGTATATTGTTCAGATGCCTTCAGTCATTAAAGCATTAAATCCATATTATGCTTTAGTATTATTAACCAGTAGTAACTACGATGCGTTTATCATATTAGGAGCTGTTTTCCTGTGTACAACCGGGGCAGAGGCGCTATACTCCGATTTGGGGCATTGCGGGCGTAATAATATCCGTATCAGTTGGATCTATGTGAAAAGTTGCCTGGTTCTTAATTATTTGGGGCAGGGGGTATGGTTGTTGCAGCGGAATAGTCAGTCTTTGAACTTAAACCTGCATAATCCATTTTATGAGATCATGCCTTCCTGGTTTTTAATCTATGGGATCGGTATCGCAACCATTGCAGCTATTATAGCCAGCCAGGCATTGATATCGGGGTCATATACGCTTATTGCAGAAGCCGTTCGCCTCAATCTTTGGCTAAAGGTTAAGATTAATTACCCGACTGAGCAAAAGGGCCAATTGTATGTGCCCAGCGTTAACTGGTTGTTGTGTGCGGGTTGTATTGGCGTTGTGCTTCTATTTAAGCATTCCGACAAAATGGAATCGGCTTATGGTTTGAGTATTACAGTTGCCATGTTGATGACCACCATACTGGTGTCCAAATTTCTGGCAAAACGCAAAATTCCGACTTATGTCATCGGTATATTCCTTACAGTGTATTTACTTATTGAACTGACTTTCCTGTCGGGTAATCTGGTGAAATTTGTGCATGGAGGGTGGTTTACGCTATCGGTTGGTGCCATTTTATTTGCCATTATGTGGACGTGGCACACTGCCCGCAAGATCAGGAACCGTTATGTGAAGTTTGTTAATATTGAGGACTACTATACTATATTGAAAGAATTGAGCGAAGATGAATCAGTCCCCAAATATGCTTCGCAATTGGTATACCTCACCAGCGCTAATTTTGACTCGGAAGTAGAATCCAAGATCATTTATTCTATCCTGCAAAAACAACCTAAAAGGGCAGATATTTATTGGCTGGTGCATGTGGATGTGGTGGACGAGCCGTACAGAAGGGAATACGAGGTAAACTTCCTGGTGCCTAATAAAGTTATCCGCATTGATTTTAAACTGGGGTTCCGTGTTGAACAGCAGATCAATCTATTGTTCCGAAAAGTAGTGGAAGACCTGGTAAAAAAAGGCGAGGTAAATATCACCAGTACCTATAAATCGTTAAACAAACATAAAATAGTAGGCGATTTCAGGTTTGTGGTGATTGAAAAGGTACTGTCGCGCTCAAATAAGCTATCCTTTTATGAACGTGCCATTATGCTTGTCTACAACTATCTCAAAAAAGCCAGTTTATCCGAAGAGCGTGGCTTTGGCCTCGACCTGAGCTTTGTTACCGTTGAAAAAGTGCCATTGATGCTGACTGATCCAGAGGTAGTGGATATTCAGCGGATAAGTGGGTAGTATTTAGTTGTAATTGTTGGAAAGGTTGTAAAAGTTGGAAATGTTGTAATCGCTATTTTTTTAACATCTTCAACCTTACAACCACTACAACCACTACAACCTCTCCAACCAACCCCTACTTATACCTGATCTTATAAACCAATATAATACTGGCGAATATAAAGGTGATGACATTGGCAACCGCCACAGGCAGGCTGTGACTCAGCACGCCATACATCAGCCAAAAAAATGTACCTGCTGTAAACAAGGCGTACATGTATAAGGATATCCCCGAGGTATTTTTGGTTTGAATGGTCTTGATGGCTTGAGGCAGAAACGAGACGGTAGTGCCAAATGCAGCCAAATAGCCGATGATATCAATGTAGCTGATGCTTTTCATAGTGAGTATATTAGGTAATAAACAAATTATTCCGAATAAACAGCTTTTGCAACTAACAGCAATATTTTATTCTAAACCTTCAATGGTTTTAACACTTTCTTTATTCAGCTTACTGTTTTTGTAACTGTACGTGAAATAGATAACCAGGCCGATGATTAACCACGCCAGGAAACGTATCCAGTTGGTGTATCCCAATTCGGTCATCAGGTAAAAACAGCTTAAAAGACCAAGAACCGGGATTAATGACAGATTTTTTAGAAATGCCAATACAGTAAGTACAGCTGAAAGAATGATGAAAATAAAGAAAGGGAAATTCTCATGCGCGTTGCTGCTGGTGAACAGGCTGATGATATTATTCCAGAAGAAATAAACACCAGCTATAAAAATTAGCGGAGCAATCCATTTGGCGTTGATATAAGGCAGACGGAATCGTCCGCTTTGTGCCGATTCGCGAGGTAACAGCAACACCCCACCGCAAACCAGTACGAACGCAAATAAAGTGCCGATGCTCGTCAAGTCGGTAACGATAGTCAGGTTAACAAATAATGCCGGTACTGCAACTACTATCCCTGTAATAATCGTCGCAAACGAGGGCGTATGATATTTCGGGTGAATTTTTGAAAATACTTTTGGCAGAAGGCCGTCACGGCTCATACTCATCCAAATACGTGGCTGACCCAATTGGAATATCAGTAGCACACTGGCTGTTGCAATAACCGCACTGAAAGAAATGATACCGCTTAATTTGGTTAAATGAACTTTGTTGAACACATAAGCCAGCGGGTCGCCAACAGCAAGATCTTTATAACTCACCATGCCGGTAAGTACCAGAGCGATAAGGATATAAAGTACCGTACAGATAATAAGCGAGTAGATCATCCCGCGGGGCAGGTCGCGCTGTGGTTTCCGGCATTCCTCGGCCGTGGTTGATATCGCATCAAATCCAATGTATGCGAAAAATACGCCTGATACTCCTTTCATCACCCCGCTAAAGCCATTAGGCATAAATGGATGCCAGTTTGCAGGTGTAACATAAAAAAAGCCAATCGCTATAACCACTATTACAATAGCGATCTTTAAGATTACCATGGCATTGGTGGCCTTTTTGGTTTCGCGAATACCCACATAAACCAGGTAGGTGATAATTACAACTATCAGCAATGCCGGAATGTTTGCTATTAGTTTGACGCCACCTATACGAGGAGCAGTATCCCAGGCTAAGGCTCCCTGCTTAAGTGTATCAGTTATTGCAGAAAGATTGTGGCTGGCCGTAAATGCTTGAACATCCCTATGAGCATTATAAGCTGTAAAGTAATCGACTGTAAGGTATTCCGGTACATGGATGTGAAAGCCTTCCAGCAGGTTGACAAAGTAGGTGCTCCATGATATCGCTACGGCAATGTTGCCTATGGCATACTCCATCAAAAGATCCCAGCCGATGATCCAGGCGATCAATTCACCGAACGAAGCATAAGCGTAGGTGTAGGCACTGCCCGATACCGGTATCCGCGAAGCAAACTCAGCATAACATAACGCCGAAAAGCCGCAGGTAATAGCTGTGATCACGAATAAAATGGTGACACCCGGACCGCCGTTAAAAGCGGCTAAACCTATGGTCGAAAATATACCCGCACCCACTACAGCGGCTATCCCCATCAGGGTAAGGTCTTTAACATTAAGTTCTTTTTTTAAATGGGAACCAGTATGTTCCGAGTCTCCAAAGCCGCCTTCAACGTCGGCTAATATCCTGGTTATTGATTTCTTGCGGAATATACCTTTCGACATGCAGTTAATTTATTAGAGCAAGCCCAAACATAACTATTTTTTTGCATTGAATTACATAGCATAATTTCTGTTATCTTGCGGCCATGAAAACGAGTATGAATGAGGTGTTAAGGCGCATTAAATCGTTTTTGATCCCTTATTTACTGATACTGTGTATTTGCCTGGTACTCAAATTGGTTTATACAAAGGCCGAAATCTACTTCGCGGTTAATTCATTCAATAACCCTATTGCTGATTCTCTAGAGCCCTACATAACCGACATAGGCAATGGCTGGACCTGCATTGCAATAGCAGCCTTGTGTGCTTTATTCAACTATCGGAAGGCCTTTCTGTTGGCCACAGCCTACGGAGTTACTTCGATATCGGCACAAATACTTAAGTATATTTTTGATACACCACGACCATTGCTCTATTTTCAGGATCAGGTTGGTCGCATACATTTGGTGAAAGGAGTGGAGATGCTGCGCGTGCATAGTTTTCCGTCCGGGCACACGGTGTCGGCTTTTACGATTGGGGTAATTTTTACCTACTGGAGTAAGAACAAGGCCTGGGGGCCTTTATTCTTACTCATCGCTATTATGGTAGGCTATTCCCGTATGTATTTAAGCGAACATTTTTTTGAGGATGTTACTGCCGGATCGGTAATCGGAACGATCCTCACTGTCATTTGGATTTACTGGTTAGACAATAAGGCCTTTCTTCAACGCCCTAAATGGCAAAAGGGATTGATGCATTGGCACAGACCCATTGATTTATCCAAAGAATAAAGTCAGAAAAAAGCTGCAATAGTAAAGTCCTCTCCTTTGGAGAGGATTTAGGTGAAGCTTTAAGCAAACTCGCCACTATCTCTTTTTCTGAATATAAACCAGGCGATCAAACCAAGCATTAGTATACCACCCGATGCCTCTATAACCGTATTCGTATTTATTGAATGTGAGGGGCGGGTATCTGTATACTGATCGTTAAGTTGCAATTCAGACGAGAGCTTAATGGATGCAAAATATGCTTTCGATTCACCCTGAATAAAGTCTTTGCGCGATTCGGGGTATCCATACTCAAAAGTATAGGTGGCATCCTGTGTGTACAGCAAAACGAAATTCCGGTACTGGCTTTCGCCGTTAGGGTCGCTAATAAACAGGGTAAATGCTTTGGCTTTTAACTTGCCAATAGTAGTATCGCGAATGTTCTGGGCGCTGCCGTTGCCGCTTTGGCTTTGTATCCCCTGGATATAATCTTTTAAAACGGCGTTTAGATCGCTCTCTTTTTTTAACGGCTGATTCCCCTTTGCATTAAGCTGACGGATAGCGATAATGTAACCCAGATCGGTATTGGCAGTAAAAATTTGCTGCCCTAATGTGTCTTTTTTAGTATAAGATGATGGTAATGAAACACTCACCAGGCTATCAACCTTCACCGACTTTAACGCTTGCCCGAATACTGCATTCACCGAAAACAGTATGGTAAATAATACTATTATCTTCTTCATATTACTTATATAAACTGTCTAAAACAGTAAATAGTTTAATATGCTTTACAATAAGTAATCTGCTTGTGTTATTAAATGGCTGATAATAAGTATTTTATGTGTTGCAGTAAATGCCTATTTTACACTTAGGCGACAATGTTAGGAATGGCTATAAAAGAAATTGCCATACCTATGTGTACAGGTATGGCAATTTAAAAAATGACTTTTTAAGAAATTTTATAGCCTATCCATCTCAGCTTTTACAAACTCAGCCAGCTCTTTTACATAATCGGCACTGAAATCAAATTTGATCCCTGCCGT
Source organism: Mucilaginibacter sp. (assembly GCA_019235595.1). Classification (GTDB taxonomy): domain Bacteria; phylum Bacteroidota; class Bacteroidia; order Sphingobacteriales; family Sphingobacteriaceae; genus Mucilaginibacter. The sequence goes on from JAFAKI010000187.1 coordinate 22,400, forward strand.
TTGGTATATTTCTTTAATGGTTTTGGTATAACCCAGCTTCAGGGCATCCAGGTATTGTTGTAGTCCTTTTTCGGGATTTTCCTTATAGTTTTTCCATACAGCAATCGCGCCTAATTGAGCCATGCCATATTCGATATAGTAGAACGGTACCTCGAAAATGTGCAGTTGTTTTTGCCAAAGGTTGACTTCCGCGTCCCTGTGTCCGGTCCAATCTGCAAAGCTGGCGCCAAAGCTTTCGAATATTTGTACCCAGGCTTCGGTCCGTTGCTCGTCGGTATGGTCCGGGTTAGTATAAATCCAATGCTGAAATTGGTCTACCACAGCTACCCATGGCAGCGTTTTCAGTACATCAAAAAGCTGATCGCGTTTGGCACGTTTCAGGTCTTCTTCGTTATCAAAATACACGTCCCAATTATCCATCGAGATCAGTTCCATCGACATAGAGGCCAATTCTGCAACTTCTGATGGGCAATGTTTAAAATCATTCAACTCCAGATCAGCAGTGAGGAAAGTATGCACCGCGTGGCCGCCTTCGTGAACCAT
>JAFAKI010000341.1 GCA_019235595.1 Mucilaginibacter sp.
CCCCGACCGTCCGGTATCCCTTGATGCCGACCATACCCTGTTTTTCCGCGTAGGCCAGGAAACCCTTTTCATGTTTCTCATCGTTTGCGCGGAAGACCACGTTCATCAGTGAGCGGTCCGCCCAGCCTGCTTGGGCATGGAACAACGGGTTCCGTTCAATCTCGTCATAAAGCACCTGTGCCTTAGCCCGGTTCTTTTCGGCTATGGTTTTCACACCACCCTGCGCTTTTAACCAGTGCAGGTTGAGCATAGCCGTATAGATCGCAAACACCGGCGGCGTATTGTACATGGAACCATTGTCGCGGTAAACCCGGTAATCCAGCATCGAGGGAACGGCATGTTTCACGCGTTCCATCAGGCTGTTTTTAACAATCACTAAGGTTAGTCCCGCGGACCCCATATTCTTCTGCGCCCCGGCGTAGATCAAATCAAACTGGCGCACATCGATCTCCCTGCTAAATATATCAGACGACATATCACAGACGAGGGGCACCGGGCAATCCGGGAAACGGAACATCTCCGTGCCCTCGATCGTGTTATTGCTCGTGCAATGAAAATAAGCCGCGTCTTCCGGGATAATATAATCTGTTGGTACGGACCTGTACCCGTCCTCCCGTGAAGAGGCCACAATATTCACCTTACCGAATAGCTGCGCTTCCCTGATCGCCTTCTGGCCAAAATGCCCCGCGTCAAGGTAAGCCGCAGCGCCCTTCGTCCCTTGCAAGAAATTCATCGGCACCATACAAAACTGCATGCTCGCTCCCCCTTGGAGGAACAATACGCTATAATCATCCGGCACGCTTAATAATTCTCGCACCAGGCGTTCCGTCTCCGCCACCACCGCTTCAAACTCCGATGAACGGTGCGATATTTCCAGAATGGACAAGCCGCCGCCATCCCAGCCCTCCACCGCTTCCGCCGCGCGGTGCAAAACGCTTTGCGCTAAGACGCAGGGGCCCGCACCAAAATTGTGTTTCTTAACTGTTTGCATTCGTTCTATCGGGCTAATTGGTTTTGAGGTTACCCGACAACCGTAAAGGTCAAGGATGGAGCGTATTAAAACTATAGAATAGGTAATATTTGGTAACCAAATCCAAAATTAACTCCAATTTTGAATTCAACCTCCATTTTTATTGGAAAATCAGCCCGATTAAGGATGTGACCACCTGGTCACACGAAGAATTGACCGCCAAAATACACTTTGAACGATCATCACCTGAAAGGGAAAAGAATAAAAAACTTGCATATCAATCACCTTTATCCCTATTTTGACAACTAAAACCATCTCCAATAAATTGTATAAACACACTAAGCAAGCCATTTTCAAGCCCAAATGATTAACCACGAACTGGACGAAACCGATCGCGGCATCCTCAACCTATTACAGGAAAACGCCCGCATTTTTCATAAGGACATTGCTGTCAAACTCCATAAATCCGTGAACGCGATCTATACCCGCATCCGGCAGTTGGAGGCCGAAGGCTATATCCAGAAATATACCGTCATTGTCGATCACAAAAAGATCGGGCGGGGCCTGATTGCCTATACCCAGGTCCAAGTTAAACCGCATACCCAGGAATGCCTCAATGCCTTTCAAAAAGAAGTGGTGAAGCTGCCCGAAGTCATGGAATGCTCGCATATGACCGGCTCGTTTGATTTTCTGCTAAAGATTGCTATCCGCGACATGGACGAATACCATAAGCTATTGATGAACAAACTGTCCAAATTACAGGATGTGGATAATATGCAGAGCTTCTTTGTGATGGCAGAGGCAAAAAGGGAGACGGCCTATCAACTCATTTAGATGGTCATCTGCTTGCTTTAAAAATAAAAAATCGCTGATTCTTTTCATATATTTCATTAAGTTTGTTATCTCATGGGTAGCGTCTGCCGCCCATTTGTGATAAGGTTTAGGTAAAACCCCCAATGTGCAAGACAAAGGGGGTTTATTATTATTAATCCGACAAACATCATGGAAGCAAGCCTGACCCAATGATAATGAAATAGAAATTTAATTTGAATTTATTGATATATCAATTATTATTGTATCAATAAAATGGAAAAACTGGATCAAATTTTCTTTTACTCTCTTGAAAAGGCCATAAAAAGCTATCGTCAATTTGCACAACGCACCATGATGAAACAAGGCTTTGACCTGACTATCGACCAATGGCTCGTCCTAAAGAACATTATAGATCACCCTGAATGGGCACAAAACGAAATAGCAGAGGCTGCGTTCAAAGATTTTGCTTCGGTAACGCGAATTATAGAATTACTGGTAAAAAAAGGATATCTGACACGCGAAATACACCCGGAAGACCGGCGAAGATTTAGGCTGGAACCCACACCGAAAGTCTTTGGAGTTTTAAAGGCCGTGGAACCCATAACCAAAAGCAACCGGGAAACCGCGCTGAATGGTGTCTCGGAAGAAGAAGCCAAATTGGTTCAACAATGCTTAACTAAGATCATTGAAAATTGCAATAAATAAGCTCATTAAAATGAACATTCAAAAGTACCTGGCTTGTATGGCAATAATAGCTTATGCCGTAATAGCACACGCACAAACCAGCCGTTTATCCGGAAAAACGAAGACCGCAGTGGTTGAAAACATAGCGAAGAACTTGAAAGATATTTATGTTTTTCCTGACACCGCAATTAAAATGAGTGATTATATCAAGCATCAGTTAATATCTGGCGCATATGATACAATAAAAAATCCTTCTGTATTTGCATCGAGGTTAACCGCCGATCTTCGATCGGTTTATCCCGATGGTCATCTATCAATAGAATATTCCACACCAGTTGTCACCGGCAACCAAAATACTGATCCTGAAGCTGTAAAAGTCAGGAGGCTAAAATTCAGAAAAACCGTAAATTTCGGATTTGAAAAAGCCGAAATTCTGCAGGGCAATATTGGCTACCTTAAAATAAACGGCTTTTTCACGCCCGATAGCGCGGCGAAAACAACGGCACAAGCGGCACTGCGATTCATAAGTAATAGTAATACGCTAATTATTGATCTCCGTGACAATATGGGCGGCGATCCGGGAATGGTTAATTATATATGCGGTTTCTTTTTCCCCGGAAAAGTGCACTTAAATGACCTTTACAATAAAAAAGAGCACTCAACCACAACCTATTGGACAACGCCAGACACTACATTAAATACCTTAAAGAATATACCTATTTATATTCTCACCAGCCATCGCACTTTTTCTGCAGGTGAAGAATTAACCTATGACCTGCAAACACAAAAGCGCGCAATTATTATTGGCGAAACCACAGGCGGCGGTGCACACCCTGTGTCATCAAACGATGCGGGGAATGATTTCACTGCTAACATTCCATTTGCGAGGGCGATAAATCCTATAACCAAAACCAACTGGGAAAAGACAGGGGTTAAGCCTGACATAGAAGCAACAGCCGACAACGCCCTGGATATTGCAATAAAGCATATTGCAAGCCGATAAAAACACCAAATTTGGCAATCGCAAATCTTCGTCGGTTTGACAGAATGGTGTGATAAGATTATTACGGAATAGCCGAAAGCATCCCAGGGCAAAAAGCTAACATCCCGTTCAATTAATATGCCGAAAGGGCTGATCCTTTTGATTTATAGTGGGGTATTTATTCTTTCATTTTCACACCAAGTTCAACAAAAATAGGTAAATCCGATAACATCCATGTATCAGCGAGGGCGGCACAGGTGAAGCGATCATCATGATGAGAACAGCCTTTATTTATGCGATTTTATAATAAAAGCATGCGCAAAACCGGCGCAACCCTTATCTTCACAGCGTGAAAAAAATAGTTATCTACTTAACCCTTATCATCTCCGCCCTCGGTCTGATCTCCTGGGGCCGTACCGGCCACAGCACCATCGGACTCATTGCAGAGCGCCACTTAACACCTGAAGCTAAAGCTGCTGTCAATGTCCTGCTTAACGGCCAAAGCCTGGCAGACATCGCCAGTTGGGCAGACGACAACCGGGATCGCGCCACCGCCCCCTGGCACTTTATCAATGTGCCCTTGGGCCTATCGTTCGATGACTTTAAATCCCAGATAGAAAACGCGGCGCCGAACGTATACACCGCCTTGCTCGGGCAGGAAACTATCCTGGCCGATACCGGTAAATCCAATGCCGAACGCGCCACTGCCCTCAAATACATCGTCCATTTTGCCGGCGACATTCACCAGCCCATGCACGTCAGCAGGGCCGAAGACAAGGGCGGCAACACCATCCAGCTCCGCTACGACGGTCAGGGAACCAACCTGCACAGCCTCTGGGACACCAAAATGCTCGAGCATGCCGGGCTGAACGCACAGCAACTAGCAGATCAGTTCGACCAGGCCACACCCGCACAAATCGCCAAATGGCAGAATGACCCGCAGATCACCTGGGCCTGGGAAAGCTACCAAATCAGCACGCAGCTATACGCGGAAATCGACACCCTGCAGAACAAAACCATCGACGATACCTATTACCAAAAACATCTGCCCATTATCGAAAACCGCATCGAAAAGGCCGGAGTCCGTTTAGCCGGCATCCTCAACGCCCTGTTTGCCAAAAGCACCGTACAAGCGAGCACTGCGGCAGTTCCAACCGCTGAAACGGAAACTGTAACTACCATTCCACTCAGCGAAGCCGCTAATCACATTGATCAAACCTTCAAAACCTGCGGCAAGGTCTATGGCCATAAAGACTTTGGCAGCATGGTATTGGTCAATATAGGCGCCGCCTATCCCAACCAACTGCTCACCGTGGTACTCCGTGGCGACGCCAGGAAACTGCAGGACGATCTTGACGACCAGGACATTTGCGTCACTGGCAAGCTTATCCTGTACAAGGGCAAGCCCGAGATCGTCGTCAATGATTCCGCGCAGATCAGTAAATAAGCTTTTCCGCCGGAGCGAAACGCCTTGCGACACCAGATCTCTACGGAAAGCTTGTCGTCTTTCGGTTAAAATCGTTAGTACTTTTCTCAGCAAGATCAGCAGTTGAAATATAGTCGGTTCGTGATGAAAAATCTCATGCAACTTAAATTGTTCGATAGTAATCAGGCAACACAGCCGGATCTCTCCCTGAAATTTCACTACCATGGGCCGTTATGGCAATCATGCTGGGGTGATCTGTGGCTTCTCTATTTACATCATCCGGCTTCAAAAACAGATAATTCAATGTTGCCGGTTGCATAACACTATGCCCACCTTGATCTTCACCCACTGGAACGTGCTGCATAAAATGGGTATCTTTACTTTGTGCCCCGCTGCCCCGTGGATTTAGGGCGTCACCGCTGGACAAGTGCCCTCCCATTGAAGGAACAGAATCTTTAAAATAAGGTCTTTGAAAGTTTGTGTCCCCTAAATAGCCTGTAACCACAACGGGATTTTTTTGTATCGCAGTTGCTTTAGCGTAGCCTTCAAAAGCCTGATGGGTAGTCGATTCTTTTGCTCCCGTCCCTACAAATTGGTTTGGAATATGGACAACAAGTGATCTGTACATATTACCGTCTTGGGTTTTGTAATCAATAGCGACACTCCGTATGACTTCATCTCCGTGTTCAACGCTTACTTCAGAAAAGCTATAAGCCGCCTTCATATCGTCCCTAACATAAAAGCTCATACTTTGTTTATCATCGATTGAACCTTTTGCATTTAAACCTTGGCTGAATGTCGTTCGCGTATAACTAAGCCCAACAGGTTTGTCTTCTACGCGAGTTTTGAGAGAAAAAGAGGCCTGCTCTTTTTTTCCTTCGATTACCGCGATCACGTGGGGAACTGTTCGATTTTCAAACAACGCCTGAACTTGATCTTCAAAACCCGTAGTTATCGTACTCGAAGACAGGCGGCCAAGCCTGTCAGAAATTTCAGTTGGCTTCGCATCCATTTTAGAAACTTTCGTAGGCCGCTGCAATGAATCCGAACTCATTACCGTCTTCCAGGCTTTGCCAAAGTTCTCAAAGGCTTCACGTGAAAAAACCCCTATGACACTAAAGTCCTTCATAGCGCCCGTGCCGAGCTTAATATCTTCTTCCCTTGCCCTTTTTCTTTTATCATGCTCCAGCGGCTTATCCAACCTATCCACACTGTTGGAACGTGTCAATTTTGCCTGGCTTGCAGAACGTCTTAAGCTCCCATCCGGTACCGGTAGAGTTCCTGTTAAACGAGGCTTAAGCTCTCCCGCTTTGTCGAATTCCGGCATTGACATCTTTTTCGTGTATTTAAGGTAAATCTTACTATATAAAAGCTCGTTGATTATGCTTCCAGAGACAAAGCCGAGATAATATATTCCGAGGCAACAGACGGGTTAACTGGTGATATTTGAATGGTAATCTCGTTCCACCCCAGCACCAAATAGTCGTGAAAATTAGGTGATTTCAGGTCGTAATTCCTTAACTCCAGTTGACTAAGGTTGTTTGCAGATCCCTGGCCTTCCAGGTCAGCTACATTGATCATCGTCTGATTGCCATTGATGTTACATACCAAAGCTATATTTCCGCTTCCCGGTCCTATCCAATGCTTCAGGATCAAAGCATACCGGCTGGTCACATCAACAACCTTAAATCCAATATTTAAAGTTGCCCCGGCCCCCGAATACCCCTTCTGAAATTCCGCCGACATTACCGAGCTAAACCCTTGACCTGTAACCAATAAATCATTGCCCCTGGATCGTATTTTAAATACTGTCGCAGCGCTCGTCGGAGCGATATCAAAAAGGTTGCTTTGAAAACCAACCCCCATACCGCTACGCTGGCCTTCCAACAATGGTACAAGTGCAAATTCACCGATATCCATTGCTGTATTTTGCTTCATCGTATTAACATATCCGCTTGTCAACGAGGTTATAAGCGAGGCTTGTCCGCCGCCGCCAGGTACGCTCATTGCGTGCGACCCTCTTATCACGGTTACATCATGCTGAAATTGCACCGTTTCGATGGACGTCAATTTATCAGGAAAGGTGATATGCCATTCCGCCGCCATAGTAAAATCCAGGCCGAAAAGAGACAGATCACTTGGCGGCAGCAGAATGTTTTGACCATTTGGATCTTCCTTGTCCGGAGCAAGATAGTATAGCAAACGGGCCGCAACATCTTCCGGTAATAGAATGTTTGAACCCGAAGCCGTTTCATTATAGTCGAATATATTCCAGGGGTAAGTTTGACCCCAATTCCATTGGATATAATCGCCAAAAAAAGTCTGACTCGTTTGATCCAAATTTTTTACGGATGCGTAGGCGGACCAATCTTTCACGCTCATTTCATTCCCTGATGTTGCCTGACTATCGGTGCCACTGGATTGACCCGTAGTGGATGATTGTGAACGGGAGTTCTCCCAGCCATGTGAATATTGAAAGCCAACTGACCCAACAGGCAACTCGCCGAAAAAGCCAAATGAAACGTCAACACCAAAAGTGTTCACATTTGACGAACTGGATCCCGATGTGTTTTGGTTCATTTGAGAGCTTGAAGACCCGGTTGATTGATTAGAACTTTGTTCAACGTTTGCATTGATCGTTTTTGGAAATATTTTTTTGAGATGAATCTTTGCAGCTGAGTCACTTATTGCTGTTATGCCAGAGTTAAGGCTGATCATCATCGGATAGTTATTGAATCCATTTGTTTGGTAATTACCACCTAACTGCCAGTCCGACCCGCGAACGAAAATGCGATGTTTTACAGTTACTGAATAGGTGTCAGATACGGTTAGGTTCTTAGTTTCAATCAATTTAAGTATCCTGTAGGTTACGACATCTGTCCCTATCTTGTTTTGGGATTCATCAAGAATATCGTACACTTCCTGTTTGGTAAAATAGTCGTTCATGATAAAAATCAATTTTAATGGTTAATTAGTTTGTTCGTTTAAGGTTGTTCATATATGTGAATGTTCGGCGCGCATCTTGTTTTGCCGTCGCATCCCCTCAATCCTTTCATCCCATCCTCACCAGCTATTGAAATTGACTGGGAGGTTTCGTCCTGAAATAAGTTACCATTCGTGCCTGCCGCACCTCCTTTTCCCCCTTTGCCGCCATTACCGCCTGTGCCGCCAGGTGAGGCAAAAGCCTCTAAATGGAATACCAGGGATTTTTGAGGTGGAATGGACACAAAAACATCACAAGCCAGTCCGCCATGTCCCCCCCTCCCGCCATCACCACCATTACCCCCGTGGCCTCCGGCCCCTCCGCTAAAACCCCTGATCATTCCAAATGGAGTCAACGCCCCGGAAGCTCCGTTTCCTCCATTTCCGCCGTTTCCCCCGTCCCCTCCGTCGCATCCAGGAAAACCGGGACCAGCACCGGCCTTCAGCTTGATGCTTTGTTTCGGAAAACCTTCTAATTCCTTAAACCGAAGATCAGATAGAAAAAGCATGGCGCCGTTCGGCCCGGCGCTTCCATCGATTCCCTTACTTCCATCGCCTCCTTTTTGACCTTCGTTGGCACCAGAACCCTCAATGACGCGTACACCCAGTGGCGTCGGCTCCCGCTTCAACGGTTCGCCGTCTATTCCATTACAACCCTTATTTTCGTTTCCTTTCGTTGGGATAAGACGGGATACCCTGCTGTGTTGTACCGAATTGGAACTACCCAGTTCAATAATAGCCTGATCTTCACTTATATTATTTCCAATCGCTTTTAAGCAATTCAGGATAAAAACATTGCCTTTTACCACGATCTTACTTTGGGCACTCAGGATCAATCTATTTATTGTCAGGTGTAAATAAATTTCCTCCTCACCAATTGGCCAGGGAAATTCATCCGCATAAGCGGTCAGATCAACAACCTCCCGGGGAGCAATGTATAGTTCATCCATTGTCATCACCTTTACCGATACTGGAAAATGATTCAGATGAGCGCGTTTATCCTGATCTGGATAACTACCATTTCCGAAAATATAAGCCTCTGCCCTGTCATGCTCTCCTATCCCCAGGCGCGAGCGCGGGGATTTAAGTAGTGCATCAAAATAAACATCGCCGCGCCAGGCGCGTTCTTCA
>JAFAKI010000348.1 GCA_019235595.1 Mucilaginibacter sp.
AGGTAAATTCAAAACCGTTTGTCAATTCGCAATTCAAGCCCATTTCCTCTTTCAGCCGTCGTGTGGCTGCGTTCAACGGCGTTTCACCCGGGGCGGGATGTGTACAGCATGCGTTGCTCCATTTTCCGCCGGAATGATATTTACCAAACGAGCGCTGCTGGAGCAGCATTTGTCCTTCGCTATTGAAAACAAATACGGAAATAGCCCGGTGAAGCTTCCCGGCGCGGTGGACCGCAGTTTTTTCCATCGTGCCTCTCGTCCGGTCGTTTTCATCGACCAGCATAACCATCTCATGTGTCCGTCCTTGTTGAGCTTTCATTTAAAGTTTAGCGTTAGATCTTTCAAGATTTAAATAAGCAACTATGTTTTCTTTCAGATCGTCATCTTTCAAATTATCCACAGCAACTTCAATAAATTTCTTATCACTGGCCAGGTTTTGATCGTAATGGAGAAAATGAGGAAGATTGCGCTGGATCGTATAACGCAAAAAACGACATTCGATATTAGCGGAATCCTTTGACAATCCAAGTTCGATCAGCTTTTTACCACGGGAAAAAAACGAGAATTTGCTGATAGGGTTGGCGGTCTCTTTTGCTTTAAACAGGTTAGCAACACCCCTGTAGCATATCATGACCGGGCTTGAATCATCATTTACAAGTCCGGCCAGGTGTTCAAATTTCTCCATTTCCTGCTTACTGAGCATCGATGCAAAGTAAGCCTGGCGAACTTCCTTTAAATTTCCCGCTGTCTGCGGGAGACCGGTCGTCAATAGAACAAGGCCCCAGATATTCATATTAAGTGCATTTGATTTTTTAACAGTACGCCGCACATCAGCGCGATCTTCCTGGCGTTTGATATCCTGAACCGCTTGGAGAAAATCGAGCAGGCATTGGCCATTTTGATCTTTTCGAAAAGCTGGCGATAATATTGATAGGCCAGGAAAACGCCGCAGCGGGAAGAATAGGGCAGCTTTTTAATACCGGCCAGTGCTTCATCAAATTCTTCCTCGATATTTTTTTCAATTTTCCGTTTGTCCGCTTCCGTAAAATTCCCGAGGTCTACATCAGGAAAATAGCTCCGGTTGAGGCAGAGATAATCGGCGCCTATGTCCCGGAGAAAATTGATCTTTTGAAACGCAGAGCCCAATTTCATTGCTGATGGCATTAACTGGTAATACAAATTGAGGTTTCCTTCCGCAAAAACGTAAAGACACATCAAGCCGATGACCTGTGCGGAGCCAAGAATGTACTCCTGGTATTTTTCCTCGCTGTACGTTTGTATTTCGAGATCCATTTCCATGCTTTTCAGGAAGGCATGGATCAATTGATGATCGATATTGTACTCTCTCACCACCTGTTGAAAGGAATTAAGGATCGGGTTCATGCTTATGCCGTTCTCAATGGCTTCAAAACAATCCTTTTTAAACGCTTCAAGCAAATAAGTTTTATTATAGTCATGAAAGCTGTCGACGATCTCGTCGGCGAGGCGAACAAAACCGTAAATGGCATAGATCGGATCGTGCAGCCTTTTATCAAGGAACCGGATGCCCAGCGAGAAACTCGTACTGTAACGGACAGTAGTAATCCTGCTGAACTCAGCTGATAATCGGTCAAATTTATCCTTCATAACCATCCATGTATTTGATCAACTGTTTCGCTGCTATTTTTCCGGAAATGATGGCAGGCGGTATGCCCGGGCCCGGTACGGTCAGGTGTCCCGCATAAAAAAGATTCCTGACCTTTCTGCTGACAATCGACGGCTTGAGTACTGCCGTTTGGAGTAACGTATTGGCCAGGCCATAAGCGTTGCCACCGAACGAATTATAATCATTTTTAAAATCGGACACGCAGTAGCTTTTTTCATAGTCAAGGTTCGGTCGGATAGGTTCGCCGCAGTAAGTTTCAAGCCTCTCCATAATCAGGTTGAAATACTGTTCGCGTATCTGCTCCTCGTCGATCAGGTTAATCGCTAAAGGCATCAGGATAAATAAATTTTCATGGCCTACGGGTGCGACCGATGCGTCGGTTTTAGACGGACAGCACACATAGAACAGCGGGCGTTCCGGCCACCGCGGATGCTTATAGATCTGGTCCGAGTGCGCATCCAGGTTTTCGTCAAAAAAGAGCGTATGATGCTTTAATTTCCGGAGTTTCTTGTTGACGCCAAGGTAAAATATCAAAGCTGAAGGAGCCATTACGCGACGCCCCCAATACCTTGAAGAATAATGCCGGTGTTCTGGTTTAAGCAATTCTTGTTCTATATGATGATAGTCCGCTGCCCCGATCACGCCGTCAACCGTTTTTGACCGGTATAAAGTGTTAACGTTCCTGATCTTTTTGTTAATTATCTTAAAGCCGGTAACTGGTTCTTCCACATTAAAGCGCACTCCTTGTTGTTCTGCAACCAGTTTCATGCCCTCGACAACCTTCCCAAAGCCTCCCATAGGGTACCAGGTGCCGAGTTTCAGGCAGGCATAGTTCATCAGGCTGTAGAGCGCAGGGGTTTCTTCGGGCCTGGCACCCAGGAACAGTGCCGGAAATTCCATCAACGCCCGGAGGCGTGGATCTTTAAAGTATTTATATATATGGGCGCTCAGCGAAGAAAAGACCTGGAGCCGTAATGCCCCTTTCCACAATGCCGGGTCGGCGAATTCACGCAGGGACAAGCCCGGCTTATAGACCAGGTTGCCGATTCCTACCTCATACTTGTAAGCAGCTTCTTTTAGAAAACGTTCCAAAGACAAGGCGCTGCCTTTTTCGATCTTTTCAAAGGTGTTATAGAGATCAGGCATACCCGATCTGATCTCCAGCACATCGTCTTTGCCGAAAACGATGGAAAATTCCGGATCGAGCAGTTTTAGTTCATAAAAATTAGTCGGCTTGGCGCCGAAGTCAGCAAAAAATCTTTCAAAGACATCAGGCATCCAATACCAGCTGGGACCCATGTCAAAAGTATAACCGCATTCCGTGCGCAGCTGCCTTGCACGCCCGCCTAAGTCGGCATTCTTCTCGAATACTTCGACATGGCAGCCGGCTTTAGCCAGGTAAGTAGCAGCACTGAGGCCGGCAAAACCGGCACCAATAACTGCGATATCTTTTATACTGCCTACGCTCATGCCCTTTGTCTTTTATCCTTTTACTATCATCTCAAATTCACGGACATCCTTAAGCCAATGAAATCCCTTCGGCAGCGGGATTTCGGATAACACCTTTGGGTTCCCGGACAGGTAGATCTGCGTGCCCGGGAAATTCCTGGCGAGCCTGTCAACATATTCCTTAGCATCCGGTACCGGCCGTATGCGCGTCATAAAAAACAACAGGTTTTCCGGGTGGGTTGCGTAGACCGTATTGCTCAGGGCGCTGAACGGCACTTTCGGGCCTAGGTAAATAACCTTATTTCCGGCTGACCGCAACAAATAGCTGGCGAGCAGCAAACCGATATCGTGATCCTCATCTTCTGGAAGAAAAAGCAACCAGTTACTTTCGGCAGTTGCGCGCGTTTCAAAGCCGTCAATGACAGCGTAAAGCTTTTGCCGGATAATCGAAGACAGGAAATGTTCCTGAGACGGGCATACCGTGTCATTCCGCCATAATAAGCCCACGCGGACCAGAAGCGGGTATAAAACAAATTTGTAAGTCTCCAGTATCCCATTTTGCAAAAACGACTGCGTGATCAGTTGCATTACCTTTTGCTCATGATAAGCGAGGCTGTTGCTGATGATTTGAGCGATATAATATTCATAACGCTTTTCGGGTACGATAGTCATATCGATTTCGCGCTGCAGCACAGATTCTATCTCATCCTTGCCCATCGCGCAGGCAGTGGAGATCTTATAACCGGAATTGTGGAGCCCGGCAATGTTTAGCAAACGCTTCAGTTGCTCGTCATCATAGAAACGGGTATTGCCCGAAGTCCTCAAAGGTTGTAAGGCATTATATCTTCGCTCCCATATCCTTATGTTGTGCGTGGACACACCGGAAAGCTGCTCAAGGTCAGAAATCGAATAATGCATTTTGTCTAAATTTTTATTATTCAAAGTTAGACAAAAATAATTTAGATTTGCAAATGAAATTTTCCGGCAAAAAAACAACTTTAGTTTTTATAGATCATCAGGCTGGAATTTTATCCTCGAGAAGCTCTTGCCTGCCAGATCTAGCGCCTATGATCGGTAAAGCTTTGCCAAAAAAAACCAAACATCGGACGGCCTGTTTAGAAATTACCAGTTATTTAAGCGGGTAATGTCATGAACAAAGAGGAACAAAATAAAAGTAAGGAGGCACCGGACGACAATGAGCCGGCAGATGAAATTGACAGCGGGTCCGAAACTGGCGGAGAAGTGAATAAGGTGATAGAACAACAAGCGAACGACGCCGCGGCAGTCTGCAGGACGCACCGTGAAGAAGGTAACGTTTGCAATCAACTGAACCAAATTGATGGCCGGGCGTGAATACCGACCTGTTCGCTCCGGGGCTAGATTAACCGGCCCTGGCAGGCTGCAACCGTTTAATCTTTATCTTTGTGCCCGTTATGAAGAAAATAGGCTTCTTATCTTTTGGACATTGGTCGCATCATCCGTCTTATTCCACGCGGACGGCAGCTGATACCTTGCTGCAGTCCATCGAACTGGCGGTTGCCGCGGAGGAGATCGGTATTGATGGTGCATATTTCCGGGTACACCATTTCGCGAGGCAGCTTGCTTCGCCTTTTCCCTTGCTTTCGGCTATCGGCGTCAGGACCAGCAAGATAGAGATCGGCACAGGCGTGATCGATATGCGTTATGAGAACCCTTTGTATATGGTCGAGGATGCCGGTGCAGCCGACCTCATTTCAGGGGGGCGTTTGCAATTGGGCATCAGCCGCGGTTCCCCCGAGCAGGTGATCGAGGGATGGCGTTATTTCGGTTACCAGCCTGAAGAAGGAACAACGGACGCGGATATGGGCCGCAAAAAAGCCCTGGAATTTTTGGATAAGCTAAAGGGCGACGGATTCGCCGAACCCAATCCCTATCCTATGTTCCCCAACCCGCCCGGCCTGTTACGTCTCGAACCACATTCTGAGGGATTAAGGGAACGGATATGGTGGGGGGCTGCTTCTAACGCCACGGCCATCTGGGCCGCACAAAATGGCATGCACCTGCAGAGTTCAACGCTAAAGTTCGATGAAAGCGGCAAGCCTTTTCATGTCCAGCAGGCGGAACAGATCCGGTTGTTTAAAGAAGCCTGGAGAATAGCCGGGCACAGCCGCGCACCGAGGGTTTCCGTCAGCCGTTCGATCTTTGCGCTGGTCAGCGACCAGGACCGGTACTATTTCGCCAGGCAGGGTAAAGAGGCTGATAGTTTTGGTTATATCGAGCCTGAGAAACGCGCCGTGTTCGGCAGGAGCTATGCGGCAGAGCCCGATCAACTCATCAGGCAATTAGCCCAGGACGAAGCCATACAGGAAGCGGACACCTTGCTGCTGACCATACCGAACACCCTGGGCGTGGATTATAATGTTCACGTGCTTTTGGCCATATTAGAACATGTAGCCCCGGCGCTAGGCGGGAGATAGCCAGGCAAAGCTTGCATTTTATGCGATGTGTTCAATTTGCTGAAACTTAAACAATAAAATCTCTGTGAGGTTAATGTTTATATCATTAGCCTATGCACATCATTCATAATACTTCTGAAAAAGAGCTTGAGCCGCAGGAACTCAAACAATTTTTTGTCAGCCACCTTAACCGGATCTATTGTGCCAAGTCCCAACTGGAACAAAAGCTTCCTGTTATTGCGGGGCACGTTCATGCTAACGATTTGAGACTGGCGGTCGCCCAGACGATCGATATCGTCACGGTGCAGATCGGCCGCCTGGAAGAAATTTATGCCAGGCTTAGCGCGTCCTACACGCCTGAAAGCTGCCTCGGATTGTCCGGCTTTTTAGATGAGGCCTTCCAATCGATCGGCCCGCCGCTGGACCGGCCCTCGCTGCAGGATATGTCGATTCTCTTTTACATGCGTAATATCTCTTCAATTGAAATGGTTTCGCTTGAAGTGATGATCCGGGTAGCAGATAAACTGAACGCCTGGAAAATAACGGAATTACTTCGCGAGTCCTACGACGAAGCCCGCCAGAATATGGCTTTGTTCAATTCCCTGGCAAGCGCCTACATATAGTCGCTGATTGTATAGCATTTCGAACACTGATCCGCGCCGATCTCATCAGCCATTCACAAATTTAATATGGCATGATTTTGATTGTATCAGTCGTACATCAATTTATTAATACCTATGAGATCATTACTGTACATCATCGCTGTCATCCTCGTTATCGGGTGGGCGATCGGTTTTTTTGCTTATTCAGCAGGTAGCATCATTCACATTTTGCTGGTCATTGCCATCATCGCGATCTTACTGGCCGTTATCAGGGGCGATACTGTCGTTTAAAAAAAGTGATGCAGAGAAGGGGCGGGGGTTGGGGCCAACAGGGGGATAGTTTGGAAATTTGCCCTGACCGCGGGATCCTATTCTTCGAGAAGGATGCGGGAACAATCTTTTGCCCACCATGCATAACACGCAGAACTTCCAAAATTCTTTACAGGCGGTCGGATCTGAACGCTGGGTGTAGACCGGAGCTATTCGCTGACACCCAGAGTGCCTAACCATATGCCTAATAAAAAAACAATGCCTCCGCCGATGATCACTTGTAAAATGGTTGACCATAGCGGTGTTTTCATAAACTTGTAACGGATTATTGCTATGGTTAATAGTTCGACACCCACCACCATATACGCGAAATGTAAAGCGATATGGATATCGGCGATCAAAAATGGGAGCGTATGCAACATGCCGCCCAAAGCCGTGGCAAAGCCAGTGATTGCCCCTCGCATTATAGGCGATCCTCGCCCCGTCACTTTGCCGTCGTCCGACAAAGCCTCCGCAAGGCCCATGCTGATACCCGCGCCTAACGAAGCCGCCAACCCAACAAAAAAAGCTTTATGGGTTTGGTTCGTCAAACCCGCAGCTGCAAATAAGGGCGCCAGGGTGGACACCGAGCCGTCCATTAAACCCAATAGCGCGGGCTGCACTTTTTGTAATACGTATTGTGCAGCTGATTCTTTACCAGTTTGTTTTGCCTTTCTTATCGCCATAGCGCTGATTTGTTATTTTTATCATTTCATTTATTCAATTGTCCTTAGTAAACACTGCTTTCTTTGGCTGTTTATATTATCCGCTCCGGCTGCTGTTAGTGTGGTCGAAAAACAAGTAACTTTAAGTCATACCAATTGCAGCGTTTGCTGAAATATTAAAATTGATGCTGTTACAGGTTTCCGTTATCAGCGTTTGCCTGCCTCCGGGCTGGTAATCCCACCTGGCAAAAGCCACTCCGTAAAACGCCCTTCTGAAAAAAGATAAAAAGTAGTTTCACAGGGTATTAAATAAACTTGATAATAGACAGCTAGCGACTTCAATTGTTTTGAATTGACTTTTTTGCGCCGGTGATCATGAAAAAAACGAATAGGCTGATTGAATTCAGAAAGCTTCCGGAAAGCACTCTTAGCGGTTATCGACTTTTGAAGGAGTGTAGTAATCACGCGCTAAAGGCAGGGTAAAATAAAAGCTGCTCCCTTTACCTATTTCGCTATCGACGCCGATAGTGCCATTATGCCTGTCGATAATTTCAGCGCTTAAATAAAGACCGATGCCAAATCCGCCGATATGTGCATGCGCTTTATCGTCCACCCTATAAAAACGTTCGAACAGCCGTTTGATATCACCAGGTTTGATGCCGTTGCCCTTATCAGTTACGGTTACTTTAACAAAGTCGCCGGCATTATCGCAACCAACGCTTATCTGCGACTGCGACGGTGAGTATTTAACAGCATTACTCATAAAATTCGATATGACTGAAGCTATTTTCTCCTTGTCGGCGCTCACGAATAGCGGCTGCGGCTCATCAAAAACAACCTCATGGCCACTGATAATCATTCTTTGTTCATCGATAACCGTTTGTATCAACTCCACGATATTGAATCGCTCTTTTTCCAACACGATCTTGCCTGCTTCAAGTCTTGAGAGGTTGAGGAAACCGGAAATGAGCTTTGTCATTTTCTTTACCTGTTTGTCGGCTGTTTTAAGCCGTTCAGTGACAAATGGTTCTGAAACTTTGCCTGATAACAGTTGAATAACCGCGTTGAGCGTTGTCAGCGGTGTTTTCAATTCATGGCTAACCATCGCAATGAAATCATTCTTGCGCAGCTCGTCGTTTTTTTGCTCGGTGATATCGAGTACGGACCCAATAAAACGGACAGGCCTGTCGGCTTCGTCAAAATATACCTGCCCTTTCGCCCTTACCCAGCGTTCCCCGCCGTTTTCCCGGCCGATCGTACGATATTCAACGTCATAGACACCACCCGAAACCGATTTGATAAAGCAGTTATTGATGATCCTTGTGATTCTTTCTTTATCGTCAGGGTGCAGCCCGCCTACAAAATCCCGCTCATAGGTGACGTCGCCCTGGTGGCTGATGCCAAAAAGCTCGCGGCATCGGGGATCCCATATCCTGGTCCCTTTTTGCAGATCCATATCAAACAAACCAAGCGCAGCCGCTTCCTTTGAAAGTCTGGCCTGGTTAAGCGCCGTCTGCAGCTCCTTACTTGCTAAGACCTGCCCCGTCACCTCATGTGCGACAACGACGACACCGATGATCTGGCCTTCGTTATTTCTGAAAGCCTGGTTGATGAAATCGTAATATCCCTCTTCCAGCCGGCCGTGACGAGCCAGGAGAACCTTTGCCTGGTCAGCATAATAAGTCTCGCCGCTGCGAAGGACATCCCGCATGATTTGCAGATACGGCTGGCCTTCCAGTTCCGGCAACGCTTCAATAACAGGCTTGCCAACCACGGAGCGGTCCCGGTCCCATAATTTCAGGAAACTATCATTAATGACCTCGATGACCATATTTTCGCCGAGGAACAGCCCCATCGCCACCGGTGCCTGTAAAATAATGTTCCGGAAGTTGTCATTTACAATGTTTAATTGCTCGTTTATCCGTTCGAGCTGTTTTTTTGCTAATACCTGCTCCGATATGTCGGTCGTGATCGCAATGATCCCAAGTATATTCCCGTCATTATCCCGGTAAGGCTGATAGACGAAATTTTGATAAACCACATGAGCTATTCCGTTGCGTATCAGGGAAACTGGCATTTCAGATGCTTCGAATGTTTGCCCGCTACGGTAAACCTTGTCCATAGCCTCCTCCAGGCCCTGCCCGCGGGCATCGGGCAGTGCGTTAAACACGGGCTTGCCTATCACATCCGTTACCGCTCTTCCCCAAAGTTCAACCATACGCTGATTGGCCACTTCTATCACATGTTGCGGGCCGGTAAGGATACACATGGCTACGGGTGCCTGCAAGATCATGCTATGCAGATTGGCAGCACTTTTTTCGAGTCTTTTTCTGCCTAAGACGGTTTCTGTCGTTTCGTGGCAAACAACCAGTACCCCTGCCACTTCTCCGGCTTCACCGTAGACGGCGCTGTAGCCAAAGGTCCAATATACGTCTTCCAGGCGTCCGTTCCGGTAGATCGGCACTAACTGATCTTCGCTCCATGTCGGTTCGCCGGTGGTTTGCACTTGCAGGATAAGCGGATAAATAATGTGCCATATTTCAGGCCAGCAATCCTTTCCTTTTTGACCGAGGGCGCCCGGGTGTTTGCCGTCTTCGCCTAAACTTGGTCTGTAGGCGTCGTTATAAAACTGGATCATTTCCTCGCCCCACCATAAAAACATTGGGAATTTTGAGGAAAGGATGATGCCAACCGTTACCTGGAGGCTCTTTGGCCATGCGTCAGGAGTGCCTATAGAAGTCGTTGACCAATTAAAATTACGCGTCAGTTCACCCACCGCTCCTCCGTTCTTGAGGAATGGGTATAGGTTATCGGTACTTCGGAATAAATGGTGCGCCGGCAAAAAATTTGTGTGATCTTTCAAATTCAAACAAATATGATGAACACCGTTTAAGCCATAATGTTTGGGTGTGGATGAAAGGCTTTAGCTCATTTTATCGGTGACGCTGGCTTTGCTGCCCGCTTTTGAAATAAAAATAGCCAATGACGTATAAACAGATGAGCCCAAGCAGGAAGCCTCCGGTCACATCCGTGAACCAGTGAGCACCCAGGTAAATGCGCGACAAAGGGATCGTAAAGATCATAACAAAGCTGCATACTGAAGCGGGCATACGGACCCATTTAGGAATTTTTTTTCGCCAAAACATAAGCAAAGCAAGAAACCCAAAGAAGACCGTATAAAACAATACGTGGCCGCTTGGAAAACTTTTTTGTTCGGTCTTTTCCATCACGTCGACTAAAGTAGGTAAGGGGCGGGGGCGATTGACGAGCATTTTTACGATTGTGCTGACCAGGCCGGCGGCCCCTGTCAGACAAATAAATAAAGCTTCCCGCTTGTACCGGAACAATAAAAACAACAAGGCGGTAAAACCTACCATGATCTCGGAATTCGGCGTATAGCCCGGCCAGCTGACCGCATGCATGATGGCGCCCAGAACAGGATTGCGATGTTCCTGGACTTCATCAGAAAACGCCAGGTCAATTTTGGATAGCGGGTCAACCAAAACAAAAATTGTTAACAGGAGAAAGCCCCCAGTGACTAGTACTAAAAGCCAGTTAATCAGATGTTGCTGTCGTTTTTTTAGAGACACTTCAGTGGTTTTGAAGAACTAAACAGTTTAATTCGACTACTCTTTAGGACGATCGCGTGCCAATTGTGCCCTTGCCCGGCTGGGGGAGTTTAAAAAGCCGATCTATCTCCTTTTATTTGCTTCTAAACAATTTTTGATTAATTTAGTGTCAGTATTACACTTACCACCTAAATTCATCCTTTAGTAAACCAGTTCTCAATTATGAAAAGTAAGCTGCATTGCGCCGTTTTTTCGGCCGTATTGTTGATCTCAGCATCTGGCTCTTTCGCTCAAATGAAAAGTAAAGAAGCCGGCCTGGACAAGACGATAGACGGGATAATAAAAAAACTGACCCTGGAAGAAAAAATAGGCATGCTGCATGCTAACGGTATATTCAGTACTGCGGGTGTCGGACGGCTGGGCATCCCCGGCCTGATTACCGACGACGGCCCGCTGGGCGTACGCGAAGACGTCAAAGAAGGCTGGGGATCAGCTAACCTGACTACGGACTCCGCGACTTTCTTCCCGAACGGATCGGCCCTGGCCGCCACCTGGAACCCGGCTTTGGCTTACCGGATGGGACATGATATGGGTGAAGAAGCACGTGAGCGGAAAAAATATGTCATGCTGGCGCCCGCGTTCAATATTTGCCGTGTTCCGCTATGCGGAAGAACCTACGAATATTATTCGGAAGATCCCTATCTGAACTCCCGATTGGCCGTTGCGGCGGTACAGGGTATGCAAAGCCAGGACATCGCTGCCTGCGTAAAGCACTACGCGGTAAACAACCAGGAGATCGAACGGAATTCGGTGAGCGTGGACATCGACGAACGTGCGCTGCGCGAGATCTACCTTCCGGCCTTTAAGGCAGCCATTACCGAGGGACATGCCTGGACGATCATGTCGGCTTACAATAAGCTGCGCGGTGTGTATTGCTCTGAAAACGATTATTTGCTGAATAAAATATTGCGGGACGAATGGAAATTCAAAGGCATCGTGATCAGTGACTGGGGCGGTACGCATAGTACGGTGAATGCAGCGAATAACGGGCTGGATATTGAAATGGGATCCAGGCCGCCCTACAATACTTACCACTTTGCCGACAAGCTGCTCGATTCGGTGAAGGCCGGTAAGGTAAGTGAAAAAGTGATCGACGATAAAGTACGCCGTGTGCTTTGGGTAATCTATCATACCTCGATGGCGGCTAATCCACCGGCCGGAAAAATAAACACGCCGGAACACAGCAAAACCGTTTACGATGTGGCAGCGGAATCGATCGTGCTGCTGAAAAATGACAAACATTTGCTGCCGCTCCATGCCTCTTCGCTTAAAAGCATCGCGGTAATCGGCGACAATGCCACGCATACTTTTCATTTGGGCGGATTCGGCGCCGGTGTAAAAGCAAAATACGAAGTTACGCCGCTTGCAGCCTTGCAAAGTAAGCTGGGCAGCCGAATAACGATCAACTACGCTCAGGGATATTCAGGCGTCTATCATACTTTCCGAAGGGACACCAGCAAAAAGAAGGATATCATCGATACGGCTAAAATACAAGAAGCCGTCGCAGCTGCCAAAAAATCGGATATGGCTATCCTGTTCATCGGCGGCAACCGCGATTACGAAAGCGAAGGCGCGGACCGCAAGGACCTCGGCCTGCCGTTTCACGAACAGGAACTGGTAGATGCGGTAACGGCCGTCAATCTCAATACGATTGTCGTAGTGATCGGCGGTGCGCCTTACGATATCGGCAAGATCAAACAAAACAATCATACCATCGTGTGGTCCTGGTATAATGGCTCCGAGAATGGCAACGCATTGGTCGATGTGCTTTTGGGTAAGGTTAATCCTTCCGGCAAATTGCCGTTTACTTTGCCTGCCGAATTAAAAGACTCTCCTGCCATTGCGCTGAATGCCTATCCCGGCGAAAATCATAAAGTTGAATATAAAGAGGGGATATTAGTTGGTTACCGGTGGTTCGACAGCAAAAAGATCGAACCGATGTATTGCTTTGGCTATGGCCTGTCGTACACCGATTTTCAATATGCAGATCTCAAGTCAGCTTTCCCGGCCTACAAAAATAAACCCAATATAAACCTCGTCCTAACGCTCAATTTAAAAAATACGGGCAAATATGCAGGTAAAGAAACGGTGCAGCTCTACATAAGCAAACAGGGCTCAGCAATTCAACGTGCCGAAAAAGAGCTGAAAGGTTTCAAAAAAGTACAGGTCCTGGCCGGCCAATCAAGCAAGATACAATTTATCGTACCGGTGGAGAGCTTGGCTTACTATGACGTGAAAACCAGTAAGTGGGTGGTCGAGCCCGGCAAATACGAAATACTGGCCGGCTCCTCCTCGCGGGATATCAGGGCAAAGACCACCATTACCATAAACTGACCCGTCACGAGACCGTCACCGTGAAATTTTGAAGTTCGAAAAATTGTTCGTAAATCAGCCTTAGCAAGTCAGAAACGCAGTTTTTGTTAAAAAATATTTAGCGCTGCAAAATAAGCCGATTTGAGTCGGTGTGACTCCGTAGGGGAATTTTTTACCCCTCTTTTACCTACCAAAACGAAATCAATTGGCTAATTTCGACTTAAGTGATATCATTGCGATTTACCTTGCTTAATATATTTAAACATAAGATCTCAACGATCTCACCGTATTCCATTTTTTATTCATATTTATTGACTTGTAGCAAGATTGACCGCCTCCATATTCAATTTTATATATTCGTGAAAGTGAAGCTTTTTAGCTAATCTGACACCTGCTTCAGCCGCGGCGATTGCACCAACATTATCACCTTTTCTTAAGAGAAAACGCGACTCAAATAAGTGATAGGCCGGGTTCTCCGGTATATCATTTTTCGCTCTTTTTATCCAATTTAGAGCTGTGAAAAGGTCTTTATTATTATTGTAATAATATTGTATCGCATTGAAATAAACCAAGTTATTAGGATGCTCATCTTTCATCAATTCTTCTATAAGAGCAATAGTTCTGGCATCATGGTCAACCGATAAACTTAGCCGGATACCTAGGCGATCCCATATCAGGTGTAGTTCTGTTGAATTCGTTGTTGAATTCGTAAAAATGAATGTTAATGCTTCCTGCGCATATAGACAACAAAGCGGTATGGTCGTAAAACGAACAAAGTCATTTTTTTCGTTGTAGCTATAAGCGCCCCAATGGCCCACATCTTTGCTGATGATGATTATCCATTCGCATTCGCCTGGTATAGTAAATAGGGAGTAGCTTCCTGCGGGGATAACGTTCCCTTCAAGGTTAACCTCCTCTGTAAACGTTAATTTCGTAGACGAGTTTGCCCCGGTACGCCAGATGGTACCATACGGAACAAGACTGCCAAAAATTCTACGATTTTTCATGTGCGGTCTTGAATAACTAACGGTTACAGTTGCAAGCCCAAGGCTTTGACTGATCGATTGTGTAACAGATGGATTCGGCAGCAGCGGTGTTTGCGCATCTGCCAGGGTACTGAAGGTTGTCATGGCCTTACTGATTAAGATTGGTCAATTTCTATGTCAAAGTTTTGTATAACAAACGCTGCCCATAGCCCTGAAGCGTTTGTCATGCCAGTGGTCATTTAATCAATGTAACGAGCGGCTTTCCCTTTTCGACAAAAAACGTCGCCAGTTCGCTCGCGTTGCCATTTCCAATATTTTTTGCAGAGTGAACTACACCTTTCGGCACAAATAAAACACCCCCGGCTTTAAGTGTGACCGGTGGTTTTCCCTCCACATAATATTCAAGCGTTCCTTCGAGAACATAAATGATCTCTTCGCCTGGGTGGGTGTGTTTTCCGAAGGCGACCCCAGGACCAAAATCAACACGGGCCTGGACAAATTCGTGCCCCGGAACATTCAGATCGTGTTGTTGCAGTATTGTACGTTTGGTTGTTGCTTGCTGCGCGTAAACAGCAACTGGGGCGAAAAAAAGTGCCATTGCAATCATTGCAATGGCGTTTGTAAGAAAGTTCCTTTTCATGATAATTTTTTTTAATGAGTTTTTTAAACTGCCGGAGCACGCTGCAGAGTCGCGCTCCGGGTTTATAGATGCAGGTCTAATAATTTTGATTTAACGCAGCGATCTGAAACCTGCCCGTAGTTCATTTACAAAAATTTCAGGCTGTTCCCATGCAGCGAAATGACCGCCCTTTTCTACTTTGTTATAATGGATCAGGTTAGGATAGGCCTGTCGTGTCCAGCTTTCGGGAGCTGGATAGAGCTCATCAGGAAACACGCTCACAGCAACCGGGATGGTAACGCCTTTCACATTGAAATACCCGAATTTCCCCCATGTTTCCCAATAAAGCCGCGCACCAGAAATCGCTGTATTTGTCAGCCAGGTGATTGTGATATTGTCGAGGATGTCATCTCGGGTAAGGCCCTCAGAGTCTCCATTAAAGACGCGTGCAATCAGCTCGTAGCTTCGCGCATCATGATCAAGAAAATAACCTGCCAGGCCAATTGGTGAGTCTGCGATTCCATAAAGTGTTTGTGGACGCAATCCCATCTGGTAACCATAGGCAATTCCTTTTTGATATACGAATTGTACCCGTTCGTAGGCAATCCTTTCGTCATCAGACAGATCAACAGGAGCTGGCGCACCGGAAAAAGCAGCACCGTCTATTTCTGCCGGAAAAATACCCGGCATATTGGTGTGAATACCGATGAGTTCAGGTGGCGGCTGTACGGCCATCAGATCCGTAATAAGGGCACCCCAGTCTCCGCCTTGGGCAACGAATTCTTTGTATCCAAGACGTTTCATCAGTGTAACCCAGGCATTTCCAATTTTATCCGGACCCCAACCGGCGGTAGTTGGTTTTTCCGAAAAACCGTAACCTGGCATGGAGGGTATAACAATATCGAAGGCATCAGACGAATTGCCGCCATGTGCGGTTGGATTTACGAGCGGATCGACGATCTTCATTTGTTCAATGATGGAGCCTGGCCATCCATGCGTAACGATCAATGGCAAAGCATTTTCATGATGCGAACGAATATGAATGAAATGAATGTCTAGCCCGTCAATGTTGGTAATAAATTGAGGGAGAGCATTAAGTCTTGACTCCACATTACGCCAGTCATAGTCCGTGACCCAATACTGCGCAAGAGCCTGCATCGTGGCAAGCTGCACGCCCTGGGATGCATCTGTGACCGTTTCTTTGTCCGGCCATTTTGTTGCCAAAATACGTTGCTTTAGATCGTCTAATTCGGCTTGGGGAAAGGCGAACTGGAACGGGCGGATCAAACCTGGAGACCCCGTTTCCTTTAAAGTTGCTGTGTTAGTTTCCATTTTATAATTTTTTAAATTCAGTTTTAAATTTGATTTTCAAGGCAAATGGCAATTGATAAGTCAATTGTGTAGGTGTTCGCAATCTATGCTGTAATCAGGCCGTCCTCCTAAAGAAACTAAAGGCCGCACGCATTTCGTTGACAAAAAGCGACGGTTGTTCCCATGCAGGAAAATGCCCTCCCTTGTCAAGTTTGTTATAGTAAATCAGGTTTGGGTACGCCCGTTCCACCCAACTGCGCGGAGCTACGTAAAGCTCATTGGGAAATACACTCACAGCTACCGGGATAGTAATACCTTTTGCGCTGAAATAAGC
>JAFAKI010000367.1 GCA_019235595.1 Mucilaginibacter sp.
CTTCGACAGACTCAGCGTGACACCCGAGCCGATTCATCTTGTAAAATCTTAAAAATCCTTAAATCGTGTTAACTTTGCACGCTATGGCATCTATTAAACCATCTGTACCAAAAGGCACCCGCGACTTTTCTCCGGCCGAAATGGCCAAGCGTAATTATATTTTTGATACGATTAAAAGCGTGTTCCGCAAGTATGGTTATCAGCAAATAGAAACGCCTGCTATGGAGAACCTGAGCACGCTGATGGGTAAGTATGGAGAAGAGGGTGATAAGCTGATTTTTAAGATTCTGAATAGCGGCGACTTCTTATCAAAAGTTGATCAGCAAAAACTCGCCACTCAGAACTCACAACTTGTAACCGGAGAGATTTCTGAAAAAGCCCTCCGCTACGATCTCACCGTCCCTTTTGCCCGCTACGTGGTGATGCACCAGCATGAGATCACGTTTCCTTTCAAGCGTTTCCAAGTGCAGCCGGTATGGCGTGCAGACAGACCGCAACGTGGCCGTTACCGTGAATTTTACCAGTGCGATGCCGATGTGGTAGGCTCTGATTCATTACTGAACGAGGCTGAATTTGTGATGATCTATGATGAAGCTTTAGGCAAATTGGGGTTGAAAGATTTCACTATAAAACTTAATAATAGAAAAATTCTATCAGGAATTGCAGAGATCATAGATAAAAGCGATAATATAATTGATCTGACCGTAGCTATAGATAAGCTCGATAAAATTGGCCTTGATGGAGTGACTAAAGAGCTGCTGGAAAGAGGTTTTACACAGGCGGATATCGAAAAGATAAAACCGGTAATTTTATTACAAGGAACCAATGAAGCCAAGTTGGCCAGCCTGCGTGATACGCTTGCGAAATCTGAAATTGGTTTAAAGGGCTGTGACGAAGTGGAAACCGTTCTGAGTTATATTGTCGACTGCCCACTCAAAACTGCCAACTTAGAACTCGACATCACCCTTGCCCGTGGATTAAATTATTACACCGGAGCCATCTTCGAGGTAAAGACCAACGAAGTTGCCATGGGCAGCATTGGCGGCGGCGGAAGGTATGATGACCTGACCGGAATGTTTGGTTTGAAAGGACTGACCGGTGTAGGGATATCATTTGGTGCCGACCGCATTTATGATGTGATGGAGGAGCTTAACCTGTTCCCGGCGGCTGCCAGTCAGGGTACGCAGGTATTGATCTGCTGCTTTGATAAGGATGGCGAAAGATATGCTTTGCCGCTGTTGCAGCAACTGAGGGAAAAGGATGTTTACGCCGAATTATACCCTGCAGGAGCCAAAATTAAAAAGCAAATGGAGTACGCCAATAACAAGCAGATCCCTTATACCATTCTGATCGGTAGCGAAGAAATGCAAAGCGGTTTGCTGGCGTTTAAGGATATGGGAAGTGGTGTGCAGGAGAAATTGAGCGCGGAGGAAATTGTTTTTCGGTTGAAATAAAAATTTATTGCTTAGCAGCCAATTTGAATGCGTAGTGATAGAAGTGGATACCGGCCTGTGACTAAGGCTTGCAGGCGTATGAACGGATAGCACGGCCCGCTTCTATCAGCGGGTAACGCCCAAATACAACTTGTTTTGTCCGTCCGGAACTGCGAAAGAGGTGTCACACTGAGCATAGTCGAAGTGCGGTGCGGAAAGGCCTTTGCCCGCCAATGCTTCGACCGGCTCAGCATGACAACCCGCGTTTGTCAGTCAATTTTCTAATCCACTATCAAACCGGAGTATGCAGACAAACTCGCCCTGCCAATCCCTTTCACCTTTAAACCTTTCCGCTTTCCCCTATAAATCCCTATTTTTGCCGTATTCTATAATACCATGAGCGAAGAAAGATCATTAAATTTTATTGAAGAGATTGTTGAAGAGGATATACGCGAAGGCGTGCATGGCGGCCGGGTGCTTACCCGTTTCCCGCCCGAGCCTAACGGATACCTGCATATTGGCCACGCCAAATCCATTTGCTTAAACTTTGGATTGGCTAAGCAGTATGGCGGTCAAACTAATCTCCGTTTTGATGATACCAATCCCGTTAAAGAGGATGTAGAATATGTGGACAGCATAAAAGAGGATGTTCGCTGGCTGGGTTTTGAGTGGGCCAATGAGCTGTATGCGTCTGATTATTTTGACATTCTGTACTCTTTTGCGTTGACACTGATCCGCGAGGGTTTAGCTTATGTAGATGATAGCACGCCCGAAGAAATCGCCGCTCAGAAAGGAACGCCTACTGAGCCTGGTGTGGGCAATGAGTACCGTAACCGAAGTATAGAAGAAAACCTTCGCCTGTTTGAGGAGATGAAAGATGGCAAATATCCTGATGGCGCTAAAGTACTGCGTGCAAAGGTCGACCTGGCATCGCCTAATATGCACATGCGCGACCCGATCATGTACCGTATTAAGCATGCGCACCATCACCGCACGGGGGATAAATGGTGCATTTACCCGATGTATGATTTTGCTCATGGGCAGTCGGATGCGATTGAGGAGATAACCCATTCTATCTGTACGCTGGAGTTTATTCCGCACAGGCCGTTGTATGAGTGGTTTATTAATAAGCTGGAGATTTTCCCGTCCAAACAATACGAATTTGCCCGCCTGAATATGAACTATACCGTGATGAGCAAGCGCAAGCTGCTGCAACTGGTAACCGATGGTCATGTTGATGGCTGGGACGATCCGCGTATGCCGACAATCAGTGGCTTGCGCCGTCGTGGTTATACACCTGCATCGATCCGCGAGTTTTGCGACCGTATAGGCGTGGCCAAACGCGAGAATATGATCGACCTGAGCTTGTTAGAGTTCTGCATTCGCGAAGACCTGAACAAAACCGCATGGCGCCGTATGGCCGTGCTCGACCCAATAAAGCTGGTGATCACCAATTATCCTGAAGGTCAGGTTGAAGAAATGTGGGGCGAGAATAATCCTGAAGTAGAAGGCGGAGATGGTGGCCGTAATATTCCATTTAGTCGCGAACTATGGATAGAGCGCGAAGATTTTATGGAAGAACCACCAAAGAAATTCTTCCGCCTGGGTATTGGTTTGAGCGTCCGTTTGAAGAGCGCCTATATTGTAACCTGCGAAGGTTTTGATAAGGATGCTGATGGTAACGTAACCACCGTTTATTGCAAGTATCTGCCCGAATCAAAATCAGGTCATGACACTAGTGGCGTAAACGTAAAAGGAACCATCCATTGGGTAAGCGTGCCTCATGCCAAAACTGCCGAAGTTCGCCTGTACGACCGCCTGTTCCAGGTAGATGACCCATCCAACGAAGACGGCGACTTTAAAGATTACCTGAATCCAAACAGTCTGCAAATATTACCAGATACTTATATCGAACCCGATTTGGCTACTGCCGTTCCGGGTAAAGGCTATCAGTTTATACGTAAAGGCTATTTCACGCTTGATAAAAACTCAACTTCCGATAAGCTGATCTTCAACCGCACAGTGACGTTGAAGGATGGGTGGGTGAAGAAATAAGTTTGCTGTTATCAGTTTGCTGTTGGCATAATATCCAACTGCAAACTGATAACAGCAAACTGCAAACTGACTCAATATTTCTGATAAACATTATACAGCACATTCAAATCCAGCTGCGTTAGTTCCGGCTTTATGTCTGTTTGCACGAAGTGACGCTTAAACGCTACTATCGCTGCCGAAATATCCCGCGTGTCATAACCTATTAGTTTCAGGGCGGTGGAGTAGTCGAAGTTGTCAGGGGCTAGCTCCAGTACATCGTCGCTCCAATAGCCGAAACCATGCTGGGCCAGTATCTTCCAGGGGAAATACGGTCCAGGGTCGGGTTTGCGCAGGGGGGCTATGTCCTGGTGACCGATAAAGTTGGTAGTTGGGATATAGTAAGTCTTTTTCAGATAACCCAGCAGCGCCAGCAAACTTTTTATCTGCGGACCGGTAAAAGGTTCGTTGCCATTATTATCAATCTCAATGCCTATCGAGCAGCTATTCATATCGCTGATGCTGCCCCACCTGCTCACGCCCGCATGCCACGCCCGCAGGTAATCGTTCAGCATGTGCACCACCTTGCCATCCTTGCCCACCACGTAATGCGCGCTCACCTGTGTTTGCTGAATGGTGAAAGTATGCAGCGTTTGCGCCAGCGAATCCTGCGCCGTAAAGTGGATGATCACATAATTGGGCTTGCGCAAATTAAAATTCACCGTACCCACAAACTCACTCGGCACCTGCGCCCCCGAACTATCCACCAGCATAGCCGGCTGCTCCAGCTTAACCATTCTCACCGCCGAATCCGCATGATGCTTGTAAAATTTATTGGTAGCAGCGTATGGGCCCTTTGGTGAGCAGGAAACCGCTAGTAAGGCGAAAGGCAAAAGGTAAAAGGCAGAAAGGTTTTTTATGATCATAACAGTGCTAATGTAGGCAATAACATTAGTATCGCGCAAAAGTGTACTGGTAACAAAATAGTGGCAGTACTTTTTTGGGTAAAAGAATGCCATTTGGGCGTGCCCCTTTGGGTCAGGCTATCCGTTTATACTACACCAGCATTAGCCACGAGGCCGGTATTCACTTCTATCCTTCACGCAAAAAATGGGTGTTTTCACGGGGTAAATATCAAAAATCGATTTGTTAGATTGGACTCGGAAATTTTCGAACCAGTTATAGATTATTGATTTTATTTACTACGTATTTGTTGGCTTTGTTCGCAATAATTTGTGCTATACAGTTATCTTTATCTAGAATAGATTATGAAATAATTTGGTGTATATATGTGATTTTATAAGGTTATATGCATAAATATTTTTGCAAATATTTTGTAAAATATTTGCAAAAATAAAACATAATTTATACCTTAGTATAAAATTCGATAGCCATGACCAAAAATTTGAAACAAGAACGATTCAAAACAGTAGCCGGAAGGCGTGTTCAAAAGGTGCTGGACGACCTTGAAATCCTGGCCAACTGCGCCAATAAGGCAACTTATGAGTATACTGATGCGGACGTAAAAAAGATGATGAAAGCCATTAATGATAAAGTTCAGTCCCTTAAATCGGCGTTTGAACCCAATAATGGCAAAGCCAATAAACAAACTTTTGAGTTTTAATTATGAATGAGTGGAAATTCAGACCGTATCAAGAGGGCGAAATGAAAGTTGACCCTATAGAGAATCAATTTTTTACGACTAACGAAGTTGGGAATATATCCAATGCAATAGTAAGAGAAGGGATTCAAAATGCTCTTGATGAAACAATTGATGGCCAGATAACCGAAATAAGAATCTTTTTATCTGGTGTCAAATATGCCCTTAAAAGTGAAAAAGCGGTGCCATTTTTGGAAAAACTAACTGAACATATAGAAGCGAAGGGATCCGGTATACTAAATTCACCTGATTTCAACTCCGACATGAAATTTTTGGTTTTTGAAGACTTTAACACAAACGGATTGGAAGGCGACCCTGATGAGTCAAAAGACATTGATACACAACGAAAAGATGTTAAACATAATTTTTTTTGGTTTTGGAGAAATGTGGGTCGATCAGGAAAATCTGATGAAAAATTGGGTAGATGGGGTTTGGGGAAAACAGTTTTCCCGGCAAGCTCAAGAATCAATACTTTTTGGGGACTGACCATTAGACGCTCTGACTCTGATAAGCAATATTTAATGGGGCAGAGCATTTTAAGAAGCCACAATTTTGACGACGGGCAGCAAGACTATGGATTTACGCCTTATGGGTTTTATGGTCATTTTAAAAAAGAAAACTTTGCATCGCCAGTTGAAGATTATGAAAAAATAAAATCATTTAAAGAAGCCTTCCGAGTGAATCGAAAAAACGAATCAGGCCTATCAATTATAATTCCTTATATTAACGAAGAGATCACATTTGACCGATTAATATATTCCACAATTGAACAATATTTCTTTCCTATAATTACAGGGAAATTAAATGTTAAAATTCAATATGAAGACGATGAGGTCAGTTTAACGAAAGCTACCATAAAAAATGCTATAGATGAATTTGATTTTGCTTTGTTGAGCAATGAGGACAATTTGCGAATTAAATCAAAGGATTCTTTTATTAAACTTTTAGATTTTGCAACTTATATTGATAAGTTAAACAATGAGGAATTCATCCATTTAGTTGAACCGCAAAAATATGGATCTCCGTTATGGCTGAGAACATTGTTTGACTCTGAGATCTTTTCTGGCTTGCAAGATAAATTCGAGAATGGGGAAAGAATAGCTTTAAAAATACCGCTAAAATATCATCCCAAAGGTCAAGACGCTGAAATAAGATGGTATAAAGCTTTTTTGGAAAAAGACGCCACACTCGAAAAGCCGGAAAATCATTTTATTAGAAAAGGAATTACGATAACAGGAATAAATTCCCTAAGAAGCCCTGGGGCTCGGGGTATTGTGCTGGTAGATGACGAAAAACTAATAACCTTGATTGGTGATGCAGAAAACCCAGCTCACACCGAAATTCAAAAAGATTCCCGAAATTTTAAAGACAAATACATTGATGGGGATAAATGTTTGAGTTTTATCGAGAAAACATTACAAAAGCTTTTCGATGAATTACAAAAACCAGCAAAGGGCTTGGAAAAGGACTTGCTGAGTGACTTTTTCTTTATTCCCGAGGAAAAGGAAGGCGAAACAGATGTTATGCCAGATGACGATTCCGATGGCAACGCCAACAATGATGACAAAGTGGATATCCAAGGGCATCCCTCGAAAACAAAGATTTTTAAATCTGCAAATGGATTCAAAGTTATAAAGAATCCCTCCGGAAAATCGACTGCAAATTGTGTTTTCGAAATAAAGTTGGGTTATAGAACATCAAGGGGTGACTCCATTTCTAAGTACGAAAAATTAGATTTTGATATAAACGAACTGCCAATTAAAATTAGCTTCAGCGGCCTTACAATTTTAAAGTCCATTGAAAATGAGATTGGTTTTAAAGTCAACAATGACAATTTTGATTTAGAGGTAGCTGGGTTCGATCCAAGGAGAGATTTAGTAATCAAATTAAAAGAACAGTAATATGATTAGGAAATTCAACTATACTGGAAGAGTAAAAATTCCGGAAAAATTCGCCAAGATTAAAATTTTCGAAAACGGAAACTCTTCCTATTTCAATGCTTATTTAGACATTCAAAATCTGAACTTTCCTGAATCCGCAAAGGTTTTTGTCGAACCTTATTTTAATGCTAATTTTTTGCGTTTTGATTACGGCACTATAGGCCATTTGCAGCCCCCAGCAAAAACATTCCTGAATGATCTTCCTAATATTGATCAATTGAGATTTCGCGTAAAGGTTATAGATGCTTCGGACGAACTTCATAAAATTATTGGAATTGCCGACAATATATACCCTGAAGGACTTTTAAACGATGGTAATAGGAAAAGCATTTTGCCGGTTTTGTTTGATGATATTGGAAATCAAATATGGAAGGTTGACATTAGAAATGATGGGCCAGTTTTAATAATGAATAATGAAGAAAATTATCCTGGAATTCGTAATCATATAAAAAGCAATCCATATTTCTTGGGTTTAATTTACCCTATCGCTATAAGATTTATTCTGGACAAAATTATTCAGGATGACTTATTTGACTCTGAAGAATGGAGTTTACACTGGCTGACATTTACAAGGGAAGTATTGGGCGTTTATCCGACTCCATCAGATGCAAATGATCCCTCAATAGACACTTGGGTGGAAGATGTCGTCAATAGCTACTGTGTGAAGTTTAAACTTTTAGAAAATATTCAAAAAAACTGATATGAACTATAATGTTAGACAATTTAATGATAACGGAATTGAACTTTTTAAGCAGTTTCTTTATAATGCAAAATTCAATAATGACAATTCTGATTTCTCAAGAGAAATTTTATATAATGAAAAGTATACTGAGTTTTTAAGTGAAGATTTTCATATCACTGACGTGAAGTTCAATACTAAACTAGACGCTGCAAAATATTTTACCGATGAACTTAATTTAGTAAAAAATAAACACTATTACTATAATCAAAAATTATGGACTTGGTTATCTGCATTTTATTTTGATCAGGTTTGTCCAGTGGAGAGTGACGGCAAAAGGAAAGTGGGCCAAGAGGCAAGATACATACTCCAAAATCCTAGAAATTATCTAACATACTACCGGCATTTGCTTTCTGGACCTGCCCGTATCTATTCGGAATTAAATGATAAAGGAAGAATATTTTTAACGGGAGAATTATCAAAAAGGGGCGATCTAATTGAGCAATTACAGGCTTACCAAAACATCGCTATGAATAAAGGCATTATTGAAGCCGCTGATGCGCTTTATTGGGATGAAAATGGGAACAAGCTAAAAAAGGGCGCAGGCTCAAAAGGGCCTGGTACTCCACGCAGATTTGTCAGCATCATAGGGCAATTTGAATTTACCTATGATTTAAATTCTATGCCGGGCCAAAACATTCTAACTCTTTTCCCAAATGAATTTCAAAAATGGATAGCCTAAAAGGCACTACTTGTTGAATAAAACAGAGAAAATAAAAAGCGGTGGTTAAAACAGTTTATTAAATAAATTTTTCACAACCCCAGCGATCTGATGGGCCAAATAAGGTGGCACGGCATTGCCAACCTGATGATATTGCTGAGTCCTAGGCCCACAAAAGAAATAGTTATCGGGAAAAGTTTGCAGCCTGGCAGCCTCTCTAACCGTTAAACTACGACATTGCGTCGGATCCGGATGAATATAATAATGCCCGTCTTTAGAAATATGGCTTGTAACTGTTTTTGCCGGCTCATTCAAGAGCTGTACCCGAAACCGATCGCCAAATTTGTTGTCGTCAACCGCCGCGGTAATATTAAGATGTGCAGGATATAATTGCTGCGGAAAATCTGACAATTTAGGAGAACGTCCTTTAATTTCGGCAAAACACGCCGCGAATAGATACCTGTATAAATCGGTTTTTATGTGACTTCTTGTTTGATGATTTACAAAACCATTTAGCTTGATATCAATATACCAACTTTCTAAATAATTTAATTCAGTGTTTCCTTCAATAAACATTGCGCCCCGGTCAGCTTCTGGTAAATTAAGTTCGTCAATTACTTCTCTTATTCTGGCACCAACATCCTCGTCTATATCTTCCCACACTTCCGTTTCTAAACTTTCCTGCAACAGGGTTTGCCACACGTTGCCGTCATCCTTTTCTTTTGATATGCCGCTTCTTACTTTGGGTAAGTTATTTATGACGTCACTGATTGGAATTGGCGCACCTGCCCTTTGCAATGTTCCTGGCGATACATCCAAGTCATTTCTAATCCCTAGAAGGATTACTCTATGTCTTGTTTGAGGTACCCCATACTCTTCTGATTTTATTATAAAATCTCTTGGTTGAAAAACATCGTCGCCATACAAATCCTTTTCTATCGGTTTAACCAATGAATAAATTTTATATCCACGACGTGAGTATGTTATATCTTCTTTTCCGTGTAGTTTCTTATAGGCATCAAACGGATTTTTAAGATCCACTATAACCTGATTGAAAACTGACTCGGTATTTACTTTCGCAGAAAGTAACCCTTTGACATTTTCCATGATAAATACAGGCGGCTGATGCACAGCAAGTATCCTATAGTACTCTCTGTATAAATATACCCGAGGATCATTCTCGTCTAAACTTTCCACTTCCTGCCTCCTCGATCTGCCCACAAGCGAATAAGCCTGGCAAGGTGGGCCGCCAATTAAGACAAAATTTCTATCTCCTTTCAATGCGTCTTTTATTCTCT
Organism: Mucilaginibacter sp.; assembly: GCA_019235595.1. Taxonomy (GTDB): domain Bacteria; phylum Bacteroidota; class Bacteroidia; order Sphingobacteriales; family Sphingobacteriaceae; genus Mucilaginibacter. The sequence continues at coordinate 9,763 of JAFAKI010000367.1, forward strand.
TGTCAATTAATCGGTGCTTAGCAATGTCACCTACTTCAAATTTCCATGCTTCATGCCTGGCCGCAGCGGATTGTTCTGGATACAAAGCATATAATTCGTCCACATTTTTAATCTTGCCTTTGACAAAATCATAATACTCATCAGGAATTTGCCCAGGTTCAAATTGTCTTACAAAGCTCCGCAGTGTTAGGGTTGCGTGTGCGAATTCATCTTTCTCGATAGACAATGCGATTTTGAAAGCACGTCTGCCTTTATTTAATACAGAACTAAAGCCTTCGCCCAACCCACCTGGCCCGGCGAACAGGTCAATGATAGGAACAGGTTTATGCATTTTGACTTACCTTATCTGAGAAAATGTCAGAATTGAAAAAATTCGTAAAGTCCGTTTCGAGCGCAAGAATTATTTTCTCCAGATTGATTACTGAAACGTTACGTTTCCCGTTCTCAACTTCATTAACATAAGTCTTATCTATCTCAGCTTTAAAGGCTAAAGCTTCCTGTGTAAGTTTTAAATTTGTGCGGTATTCCTTGATGCGCAGACCGATTTTCTTCCGAATATCCATAGCTGCAAGCTATCTTCTATTCGACTATAAGTCAATCGGATATAAGTGAACTTTTAGAAAATACTCTATTCAGGGATTAGAGATTTAAGGTTGTTGAGAGTATACTCTATTTCTTTTTTTTTCAGCAGGCACTCCCAAATTTTGATGACCTTCCAGCCTGCATTTTTGAGTGCCGTTTCGGCGTTGATGTCATTGGCAATGTTAGTGCCGATTTTATGCAACCACCAGTCAGTACGGGTTTTGGGTACCACGTAATATTTGCACCCCTCATGCCCATGCCAAAAGCATCCATGAATAAAAATTACCGTTTTGTATTTGGGTAATACAATGTCGGGCTTGCCAGGGAGGTCTTTCACATGCAACCTGTAACGAAAGCCATTTTTGTGCAGAAACCTGCGTACCAGCATTTCAGGCTTGGTATCCTTACTTCGTATCCGCGACATATTATAGCTGCGGGCTTCCTTGCTGTGCACATCTGCCATGTGGTAAAGTTAGCAGTTTTCGGTTGGCAGTAATAATCTACGAAATCACGGCAATCATTCAAATCAACGGTTCAGACAATGTGCAGCCATGCCTTTGCGCACCGCACTTCGAGCGCCTCAGTGTGACACCCCTTTTTTTAGTAGCAGTGGCAGTTGACAGTAGCAGTCATCATGGTAATCGTCTAAACAAAAGAGTCATGGTCCAGACAGTGTGTAGTGAAACCCACCCCTGCCACTTCACCGCCTGACGCGCCCCCTCCCAGGAGGGGAACTTTGAAGCCTTTGCGCACCGCACGTCAAGCGCCTCTCCGAAGGAGTCCTTTGGACAGTGTGACAGGCCTTTTTAACCTGCCAATTAAGTTAATCCATCAAATCCCAGAATCGTGTCATGGGTTCGCCTTCGGCTTGTTTATCATATTAATAAACAACCTATAAGCGCCCGGTACTCCTGCCGGCAGTTGCCTGAAAAATGCCAGCGAGGTATAAATAAAGCGCCCTTTGCCGTATTGGGTGGTGATCAGCGCGCCATCTTTGGGTGATTCGCCGGGGTCGGCCATTTGCAGCACTTTTTGGTATTGCGGATCTGCGTCTTTCGTAAAATATAAGCCTCGTTCCTGCACCCAGCCATCAAAATCGGCAGGGGTAATTTTGTTAGGGTAGTTCAGTACCGGGTTATTCGGGTCGAGGATGGTGATCTTGGCGTTTTCGTCGGTCACCCGCTCATTCACTACTTTGAAAGGATAGGGGCCAATATCTTTAGTCACCAATCCATTACTATTATTGTATTGTACCAGCAGGTTGCCGCCGTTTTTCACATATTCCAGCAGTTTGGGCTGCTCAATAGCCAAACGGGGATCGACATTATAGGCGCGCACGCCTACAATGATGGCATCATAACCCGACAGGTCGCCATTCAATATTTCATTCTCCGAAAGCTGGTGAACTTCATAACCCACCTGCTTCAAAGCGTCGGGTACCAAATCGCCAGCGCCATTAATGTAGCCTATCTTTTTACCTGCGATCTTCAAATCCAACTGAACCAATCGGGCCTGCGCCGGCGGGAAAAGCGTAATGTTGGGGATATGATTATAATGGATAGACAGGATGCCGTCATTATAAGCGGTATTGTCATGGTCGTGTGTCACCATGGCCTCGAGTACGCCGGTTTGCGATTTATTGCCGGATGGCGTAATGGTAAAATCCTGGTCCCACTCATCGCCTTTATTTTTATTCCTGAACTCTGCTTTCTCCGGATTGATTTTCCATCCCGGAGGCGCATCCAGCGAAATGCTGCCAATACCTATCTTTTCAAAAGCCTCTAATTTTACCTGCACCGTTTGAGGCTGTTGCGAATTGAAAATGTAAACCTTGTCGCGGATATTAGCAGTTACCGGCGGCGCAATTTGTACCGGCTGGTAGATCTCACCTTTGGCCGGATCAGTATACTTATAAACCAACTGACGCTCGAAGCGGATAGGCGTGCCCTCAATAATAAATTCGTACTTCACTTTAGGCATATCCGGGTTTTCGGGGTTACCTACTTTGCGGTCGTCGGCAATGGCATACGAGCCTATGCCATGCGGCTGCTCCAGCCAATAAGGCTGGGTGATCATATCTGCTGGTATCCTGCTATTAAAAGTCTGGACCTCATTGGCTGGAATAGCCTTCCCATTATCAAAATGCAATCCATCAACCTGCGATACTTTCACACGGTCGTTATACCTATTGATTATCTGCGATCGCACTTCAATGCTATCACGTAATCCATAAGTCTGGTCGGCAGCATAGCTTTCAAACCACAAGCCTGCACAGGCGGCAATCAATTCACTCAATTCTTTCGTCTTCTGCTCACGCCAGTAGGCATCATCAATTTTCTGAACACGATTATAAAGGCTCACCAAAGCCGGAACAGATTTATCCGGATGATTAGCATCAAAATCTTTAGTGATCTTTTCGATATCAAGGCCTATTTCGCTGCCATTTTTTATACGTCCCCAGGTGGTATTCACTCCGTCCATCAGGTCAGTTTTCGGGGCGTCGCCTTTCATCGTCTTAAAATATTCATAAGCATCACCCCGCTGCCTTGCCGAGCCAAAGCCCTGGGTTTTGTGGTTCGAGCGGCTTTCAGCAGCCAGTTCGCCGTAGCCTTTTCCTAATAATGGATTGTAAACTCCTACATTCGCTTTAAACTGATCAGGTGAAGTGGTGTTGGTATTGCCGAAGTTAAAAGTGTTCCACATAACCCGCTTTGGCTGCCAGGTTTGCACGTATTTCAATTGTTCCGGAAAACGTTTCGGGTCTGCAGCTGCAGTAAAGGCTTCCTCGGCCAGAATAGCTGAAGCAGTATGATTACCATGCCCGCCTTCGCCGGTGGTAGGGAAGCGGCAGATGATCACATCCGGTCTGAACTTGCGGATCACCCAAACTACATCGCCCAATATTTTTTCTTTGTTCCAGAAGTTGAGTGTTTCTTCAGGGCCCTTCGAAAAACCAAAATCAATGGCACGTGTAAAAAACTGCTCAGCGCCATCCACTTTACGTGCAGCTAAAAGCTCCTGCGTACGGATCAATCCCAACAATTCACCCTGCTCATTGCCGATCAAATTCTGACCGCCATCACCACGTGTGATCGACAAATATCCCGTACGATAATGTTTTTCCTGTGCCAGGTAAGCCAGCAGGCGGGTATTCTCGTCATCCGGGTGCGCAGCTACATAAAGCACGCTACCGGTGACATCCAGTTTTTTAAGATTTTGCTCGATGGTAACCAGGTCAGTCGGCGGGGCAGTCTGTGCAAATGCCAATCCGGCTGTCAGTAAAAATATAGGCAGAAAAAGGAATCGTTTCATAAGTAAAATACAAGCGGAAAGATAGACCGATATTTTGAATACTTCAAATCTAACACAAAACTGTCACGATGCTAAATTGTTAAAAACTAATCAGTTGATTGATTTTCTAGCCTCTATTAATCAAATGATTACATTAAGATAACAAAACGCCTATTGACGTAATCAATCGATTGATTAATTTTGTGCCGTTGAAAGAAATGGAAAAAGATAAGATCGATAAAAAAGAGCATATCCTTGACGTTGCTGAAAGGGTTTTTTCAGAACTCGGATTTGATGGGGCTTCTACCCGGACCATTTCGGGCGAAGCCGGAGTGAACATGGCGATGCTGAATTATTATTTCGGTTCAAAAGAGGGGTTGTTCCTGGCTGTTTTTAACCGGAAGATCTCATCGTTCAAAAATCTGTTGCAAAATATCGGGAGCGACGATACCACAACCTCCTGGGCTAAGATGGAAAAATACATCGACCTGTATGTTCAGCGTGTGGTAAACAATAACTGTTTCCAGAAAATGCTTTACCAGGAGCTGGCCATGCAGCGCAGGGGCGATCTGGCCGATCAAATATCAACTATACTGATGGGCAATGTTCTGGAGCTGAAAAAAATCATACGCGATGGCATCGATAACGGAGAGTTTAACCAGGATGTGGACATAGAAATGATAATAGCTACCATTTATGGTACCAAAAACTTTATCGTCAATGCTCCACAGCTAACTACCGCCATGCTAGGCTTTGATATTCAAGACGAAAAAACATTGGAGGAAGTAGTGAAACCCCGAATTGAAGCTTATATGAAAAAACTATTAAGAGCTTACTTAGTAAAAGAACATGATAACACCAACAAATAACCCCCTTAATCACCCATTTAAAAAAATGGTGAAACCCGTCTACCGTTTCGCTATTGCGATTTTGGTTCCGGGTTTGATGCTAAGTTCAACCGCCTCTGCCCAGGACAGGACCCTAACCCTTGACGAGGCCATAAAACTTGGTATCCAAAACAGCAAAGTACTTAAGCTGTCGCAGTCAAAAATTGATCAGGCTGTTTCTAAGTACAACCAGGCTAAAGATGAAGTATTACCTACAGGTAGCGTTAGTTACGGTTATAACCGTGCCGAAATACCTGCTAATCACTTAGCGTTGGGAAAAACCAGTTTTAATTTGCCAAGCAGCGCCGATGCTTATTTAGGTATAGTATCGCTGAAAGAAACTATCTATGCAGGCGGTAAATTAAAATTAGCACAGCAGTCGACCGACTTGCTTACCAAAGTATCCAAGCTGGATGCAGACAAGGATAAAGACCAGATCACCTACGATGTGGTTAACTCTTTCTACAACCTGTACAAAGTACTGCAAAGCAAAAAGGTGGTTGAGCAAAATCTAAAATCTATAGATGATCAGATCCATCAGTCGCAACGCTTTTATGAGCAGGGTTTGGTAACCAAGAATGATGTATTGCGTTTCCAGTTACAACGCTCCAACGTTGAACTGAACGGCATCGACCTGGAAGCTAACCGCAAGATCATTAACTACGATCTGAACATTCTATTAGGCTTGCCTGAAACCACCCAGATCAATATTGATCAGATCAGAGAAACAGATCGTCAGATCGGCTCAGTGAGCAGCTACATTGATACCGCGTTGATCAACCGCCAGGAAGTACAGCAGTTGGTACTGCAATCAAAAGTTGCCGATTACAACATCAAATCCATCCACGCTAATCAGTTGCCAACTTTGGCAGCATCGGCAGGTGGTTATTATGTAGACGTTTCGGCTAACCCCTTTCCGCAGAATGGCAAGTATATTACGCCGCTAACTGTTGGCTTAACCTTTTCATGGAACTTCTCATCGCTATGGACCAACAAAAACAAAGTGACTGAAGCGAAGATTGAACGCGAGCAGGTTTCGATCAACCAGGGCATCACTGCTGATAATATCCGCAAGGATGTAAACCGCAGCTACGAAAGTTATATAGAAGCTATTGACAAAATAAAGTTGCTTCAAACCTCTATTGATCAGGCAGGTGAAAACGATAAGATCTTGCAATCAAAATATAAAAGCAGCACTGCTACCGCTACTGACAAGGCCGACGCCGAAACATTATTGTACCAGGCACAAATCAACCTGGAACTGGCTAAGGCAGACGCAGGACTTGCTTATTATACACTCTTAAAATCAACCGGAAAACTTAACAAATAACAAATTTAACTACACCATAAAATGGCACAGGAACAAGAACCAAAAAAGAAACCGAACAAGGTTATACCTATAATACTTGGCATAATACTCATAGGCGGTATTATATTCGGGATAAAAGAATACATCTACTACGGTAAACACATTGATACCGACGACGCGCAGATTGATGGCGACGTAAGCCCGGTAGTGGCCCGTGTAGGTGGTTATGTAGACAGCATTTTCTTTGAGGAAAACACCCACGTAAACGCAGGTCAGGTTTTAGTAAAGATCGATGACCGCGACTATAAAGTAAAATTAGAACAAGCTTTAGCTGCTCAAAAGGGTGCGAGTGCAGGCGTAAATGTAGGCGAATCCCAGATTATTGCTACCGCTGCTAACTCATCAAGCGCTCGCGCACAGGCTGAATCGGCTGCTGCAAGATTAGAGAAAGCTAATAAGGATTACGCACGTTATGCTAACCTGGTAAAAGACGGATCAATCACCCAACAGCAATTTGACCAGGCAAAATCAGACCGTGATGTAGCTGCTGCGACTTACCGTGCTGCACAGGATCAGTATAAAGCAGCTTTGGAACA
>JAFAKI010000415.1 GCA_019235595.1 Mucilaginibacter sp.
ATCGGCCGTTACCACATTGCCTGCCGAAAGACCGATAAATACATCCGCATTTTTCATGGCATCTATCAATGTCTTGATGTCTTTACGATCAGTCGCAAATTGCATACGCATTTCGTCCAGATCCGTGCGTTGCGGGGTGATCAAACCATTGATGTCAAACATCACCAGGTTCTCTTTCTTTACACCCAACGACAGATATATTTTTGAGCAGGACACAGCTGCCGCACCGGCGCCGTTCACTACCATTTTTATCTTATCAAGCTTTTTACCCTGTATCTCACAAGCATTGATCAACGCTGCTCCCGAAATGATAGCAGTGCCATGCTGGTCATCATGCATTACAGGGATCTTCATTTCAGCTTTTAATCTGCGTTCTATCTCAAAACAGGTTGGCGCAGATATATCTTCCAGGTTAATCCCACCAAAAGTCGGCTCCAATGCTTTCACAATATTTACGAACTCATCAACCGTTTTAGCATTTACCTCCAGGTCGAATACATCTATATCAGCGTATATCTTAAAAAGCAGGCCTTTTCCCTCCATCACCGGCTTGCTGGCTTCAGGGCCAATATTACCCAGACCTAAAACCGCAGTCCCGTTGGTAATTACCCCTACCAGGTTCCCCTTGGCGGTATATTTATATACATCTTCTACGTTATCGGCTATTTGCAAACAAGGGTCGGCAACACCCGGAGAATATGCCAACGTCAGGTCGCGTTGTGAATTTGTAGGTTTAGTAGGTACCACCTGTATCTTTCCGGGCCGTCCGTTTGAGTGATAATCAAGGGCGTCCTGTTTACGCACATTAGGTTTGTTCATGGTTATAAATTCAAGACCCAAAATTACAATTCTTTTTGAGCTGGTATAAAAAAAGCCCGGTTCTAATTACGCACAGAACCGGGCTTTCAAATGTTTTTATTGCAAATCAACCTTTGTTGATATGCAGCGTATTATGATTCACGTTATATGAAAAATACTGTCTGTCGGGATTTCTGCGTGAACGCTTTTTTGATCTGTAATAGCTATTCAACTCTGTTTCAGTAGCTTTGTCAACTGAATATCGAAGCATATTTCTATCTAACTGCAGGTATCCCAGATCAGCATTGATCGAATTATACAGGGTCATATATTTTTCTTTTGCCGATTGCGGGATCACCAGCGTTTTTGGCGCCGATGGACTGCCATTAATAACCATCACTTTGTATGACGGATTTAATTGCGTTAACTGTGCAAGACTGATATTCAATACCCTGGCCACACTGTTCAACGAAATAAACTTATTCACCAAAACAGTATCGGTTTTCATTGCCGACAGGTTGCAGGATTGCGGAACGATATTATATTTTTTATAATAGTTCATGACATAGGTCACCGCGATATAGGCAGGTACATAACCCCTGGTCTCGACAGGTAAATATTTTTGGATCGACCAAAAATCAGTGGCGCCATTTGCCTGTTCAATAGCTCTTATCACATTACTTTTTCCGCAGTTATACGATGCAATGGCAGTCAGCCAGTCGCCAAATTGCTGGTAAGCATCTTTCAAATAAGCTGCTGCAGCGTAGCTAGATTGTATCGGATCGCGGCGCTCATCAACATAAGTATCTATATTTAAACCGTATATTTTAGCAGTCGGCCCCATAAACTGCCACGGACCGGTTGCGCCTACTCTGGATACCGCATTAGGATTCAACTGTGATTCAACTATTGAAAGATATTTGATCTCATCAGGTATACCTGCTTCATGGAAAACTTTCTCGTAAATAGGGAAGTAATATTTGGTTAAGCCAAGAATACGGCCCATACCCTCGCGCTGGCTACCTGTCAGGTAAGTATCGATATAGCTTTGTACAAAAGCATTGTAATCCAGCGGAATTTCCTTCTGGATGGAATCTAAACGGCGTTTGTAAATACTGCCCTGGTACGCGCTAACCGGTGCGGCGTTTAAAACGGGCACCATGATGGTATCCTGAACACCATCCCGGGTCTGAACAAAAGCACGTGACGAATCGCGGGAAAGTTTGGGGGCAGCGTTAACGGCATTCAACGAACACAGTAAGAAAACGCTCACTAAAAATCTCTTCATCTCTTAATCAGGTTTGATTTTATGCCGGTGCCCCAACGAAAATCTTTCCTAATATATTAAATTTCTTATAGTTCTAAGAAATATTTAGAAAAATTTAGTAGTTCCTGCTCTGCAAAACGTTTAGTGAGAAGTTGTAATCCTAGTGGCAAGCCCTCATTATTCGTTCCGGCAGGCAAAGAAATTGCTGGCACTCCGGCTAATGATGCTTGTACGGTAAAAATGTCATAAAGATACATTACAACCGGATCTTTTTCTTTTTTGCCAAGCGGGAATGCGGGCTCTGGTGCTGTGGGCGTTAAAATAAAGTCGAATTCTTCCAGTAAGCTATCCGTTTTTTCTTTTATCAACCTGCGAACTTTCTGTGCTTTAGCATAATAGGCGTCATAATAACCGGCGCTCAATACAAAAGTACCAAGCATAATACGGCGTTTTACCTCCTTGCCAAAGCCTTCAGAGCGTGAGCGTTTGTACGTCGAATGCAGGTCGGTCGCCTTAGGGCTGCGATAGCCATAGTGCACACCGTCGTACCTCGCCAGGTTGGACGATGCTTCGGCCATTGCTAGTAT
>JAFAKI010000069.1 GCA_019235595.1 Mucilaginibacter sp.
CTGCGGTGGTAGCATGACACCAGAGTATTACTCCGATCTGTATAAGCGCTATGCTACTTATGCCCGTAATTATCCGGGTGCGCCGCTCAAAAAGATAGCCAGCGGCCCCAATTCTGATGATTACAACTGGACCGAGGTGACGATGAAGAATATCGGCACTGGTATGTGGGGCCTGTCACTGCATTATTATACCATACCTACAGGAAGCTGGGGGCATAAGGGCTCGGCTACTAATTTCGATGAGGCCGAATATATGAATACCATGGTGAACAGCCTGCACATGGAGGAACTGGTTAGCAGGCACTCGGCTATTATGGACAAATACGACCCTGAAAAGAAAGTTGCCCTGGTAGTGGACGAGTGGGGTGTTTGGACCGATGTTGAGCCAGGCACTAATCCGGGCTTTTTGTATCAGCAAAATAGCTTACGTGATGCGGTTATTGCGGCTACCAATCTAAATATCTTCAATAATCATTGCGACAGGGTGAAAATGGCCAACCTGGCTCAGACCGTCAATGTGTTACAGTCGCTCATACTCACCGATAAAGAAAAAATGTTGTTGACTCCTACCTACCACATCTTCGATCTGTATAAAGTTCACCAGGACGCAAAATATCTTCCGGTAAAATTAAACAGCCCCGATTATGAGTTTAATGGCAAAAAGATACCTGCAGTAAGTATCTCTGCTTCGCAGGATGCCGTTGGTAAAGTACATATTTCGCTGGTGAATCTCGACCCGCATAATACTATCAAGGTGTCGACCTCTTTGGGCGATATACGTTGGAATAAAGTAACCGGTCAGATACTTACTTCGGCCAATTTAACGGATATCAATACCTTCCAGTCACCTGATAAGGTTCATATCACCAGTTTTAATGGTGCTAAGAAAGAAGCTGGAAAGCTTAGCGTTGAGCTACCTGCAAAATCGGTGGTAACGTTGGAATTGAATTAACCCTCTGTTTAAATAGCAGTTGCGGCAGCAGTAAAATCTTTTCAGAAAAGAAACTGCCGCTGCTACTGCAACTGCTACTTTTTATCTTTCCTATTTGTCGACGCCCTTATAATCAGACTAGGCTTAATGCGGATAGTTTTCGGTTTACGGGATGATGCATCCTTTCCCATTTCTTTGAAGAACAGCTCAGCAATTGTTTTACCCATATCAATACTAAACTGATCAATGGTAGTAATTGAAGGGCTTGTTATTTCTGTGAACGCTTCATTAGAATACCCGCAAATACCCAATTCCGAAGGTACTTTTATGCCCATTGCCAGGGCAACTTCCAATACCCCCAATGCCGAAAAATCGGACGTAGAAGCAAATATGGCATCAGGCGGCTGTGGTAAGTTCAAAAGCCGTTTTGTGCCCTCAGCCCCCAATTCTTTGGTCCACGCGTTTTCAACTATCAGCTCATCATTAACAGGCATGTGATGCTTTTTCAATGCCTTCAGATAACCTTCTTTTCTTTGCTTAAAAATGTCCAGATTTTGCGGCCCTTCAAGCAAGGCAATGCGCTTGTATCCTTGTTCAATCATGTGCGATACGGCTTTCATTGATATTTGCTCGGTGTCATTAATCACTTTCAATGTTTCAAGTTCTTTAGCTACACGGTCAAATTGTATGAGCTGTATACCACTGTCAATTACACTTTGCAAGTGCGCATAATCGCCACCTTCGGCTGATACGGATATTACAATACAATCCACATGCTGATTGATCAGCGTATTTACACATTGTATCTCTTTCTCACGCAATTCATTTGATTGGCAAATGATTAAGTTGTACCCTTTTTTGTAAGATGCCTCTTCAATACCAGCTATAACATTCGAAAAAAAATTCTGGTTAATACGCGGTACAATCACGCCAATGGTCTTTGATTCCCCTTTCCGGAGATTTGAAGCAAGGGTATTGACTTTATAATTGAGCTCGGCTGCAGTAGCATGAACCAGCCTCCGGGTTTCTTCATTAATAATGCTGTTATTATTAAGCGCCCTGGATACGGATGAAGCAGCAATATTCAGCTTTTCGGCAATGTCATAAATGGTGGTTCTTTTTTTAGGCTTCATATCCGTTTGTAAAAATGCAAAATAATTCTTTGCAATCGATTGCAATTTAAAAATAATAATCTAATTTAGTCGGGCTTAAAAAATGATCGGTCGTATATTGGCAACGATCGATTTTGACCAATTCTGAACCAACGAAGCATGTTATTATTAGGCATTGATATAGGGACATCATCTGTTAAGGTAACCGTTGTTGATTCGGCTACACAGACCGCTATAGCCGCAGCGCAATATCCTGATACCGAAAGCCCGATAATAGCGCACCACCCAGGGTGGGCCGAACAATCACCTGATATGTGGTGGCAGCAATTGCAGCATGCTATACAGTTATGCAATAATAGTGGCAAATACCATCCGCATGATATTGCAGCTATCGGCATTGCCTACCAAATGCATGGCCTGGTGCTGGTGGATAAAAATCAGCATGTGCTTCGCGATAGTATTATTTGGTGCGACAGCCGCGCTGTTGAAATAGGCAACAAGGCGCTCAAGGCCATCGGCGAAAAGAAATGCCTGAAGCATCTGCTCAATTCGCCCGGAAATTTTACCGCATCCAAACTGGCCTGGGTAAAAGAGAGCGAGCCGGCTGTTTATGATCGGATCGACAAGGTCATGCTGCCCGGTGATTATATTGCGATGATGCTTTCCGGTGATATTACCACATCGGTATCGGCTTTATCAGAAGGCATTTTCTATGATTTCGTCAGCGAAGGCTTATCGACAGATGTACTTAAATATTTCGGATTTAACAAAAAGCTGTTTCCGGAGATCAAACCTGTGTTTTCAAATCACGGAACACTGGCGCGTTCGGTTGCAGAGAAACTAAGACTAAAAGCGGGTATACCGATCACCTATAAAGCGGGCGATCAACCCAATAATGCGCTCTCGTTAAATGTATTAAACCCCGGCGAAGTTGCTGCTACTGCGGGAACTTCGGGCGTGATCTATGGGGTGAGTGATAAGCTGACTTATGACCCTCAATCAAGGGTGAACACTTTTGCCCACGTAAATTATACTGAAAAACAAAAAAGATTAGGCGTACTCCTTTGTATCAATGGCACAGGCCGGCTGTATAGCTGGGTAAGAAGCGTGTTTGGCTCAACATTAAGCTACCAGCAAATGAATGAAAAGGCTGCGCAGGCGCCGTTGGGTTGTTATGGTTTGCGACTGTTACCATTCGGCAACGGAACCGAGCGTATGCTGAGCAACAAGCCTATTGGTTCGCAGATGCACCATATAGATTTTAACCTGCATAGCCAGGCGCACATTCTGAGGGCGGTGCACGAGGGGATTGCCTGTGCATTCAGGTATGGCCTGGATATTATGAGAGAGAATGGAATGAACCCTTCGGTGATCCGCGCGGGTAGTGCCAACTTGTTCCTGAGCGAATTATTTACCAATTGCTTTGTCAATGCAACAGGTGTGCCCGTTGAACTCTATAACAATGATGGTAGTACCGGAGCCGCTTTAGGTGCAGGTATAGGCTCGGGAATTTATACTTCGGCATCAGAGGCTTTTGCCAAAATGAAAAGAATAAAGGTAGTGGAACCATCCGGAAATAAGTTTGAACCAATTTACCAGGACTGGAAAGCCTTACTCGAAACACAATTACAAGACATCAATCACTAATTCACTAATTCAATCATTCACCATTATGATAACTACAGGAGAAAAAGAATTTTTTAAGGGGATAGGCCAGGTAAAATACGAGGGCCCGCAAAGCGACAACCCGCTGGCGTTCCGCTGGTATGATGCGGATAGGGTCATGGCCGGAAAATCCATGAAGGATCACTTACGGTTTGCATGTGCGTACTGGCATTCATTCTGCGGCACAGGTGCTGACCCGTTTGGCGGGCCTACCCATCTTTTCGCCTGGGATGAGAAAGCCGATGCCATTGAGCGCGCAAAAGATAAAATGGACGCAGCTTTTGAGTTCATCACCAAAATGAACCTACCTTACTACTGCTTCCATGATGTGGACGTGGTGGATTATACCAATGATATAAAAGAAAACGACCGTCGCCTGCAAACAATGGTCGATTATGCCAAGCAAAAACAGGCAGCCAGTGGCGTAAAACTGCTTTGGGGAACTGCCAACCTGTTCTCTCACCGAAGATATATGAACGGTGCGGCTACCAATCCTGACTTTCATGTGCTTAGCCATGCGGCGGCACAGGTTAAAGCGGCTTTGGATGCTACTATCGCTTTAGGCGGCGAGAATTATGTTTTCTGGGGCGGCCGTGAAGGATACATGACCTTGCTGAATACGGATATGAAGCGTGAACAAGAGCATCTTGCGCAATTTTTACATGCATCCATAGCTTATGCCCGCAAACAAGGCTTTAAAGGCACATTCTTCATCGAACCAAAACCTTGTGAGCCAACCAAGCACCAATATGATTATGATGCTGCAACTGTGTTAGGCTTTTTGCAGAAGTATGACCTGTTAAAGGATATGAAACTGAACCTGGAAGTGAACCATGCTACTTTGGCAGGGCATACCTTCCAGCATGATTTACAGGTAGCTGCTGACGCAGGATTGTTAGGCTCAATAGATGCTAACCGCGGTGATGCGCAGAACGGATGGGATACCGACCAGTTCCCAAACAACATTAACGAAGTGGTTGAATATATGCTGATCATATTGGAAGCCGGCGGTTTTGCCGGCGGCGGTATCAACTTTGATGCTAAGATCCGCAGAAATTCTACCGACCCGGCTGATTTATTCTATGCACACATCGGAGGCATGGACATTTTTGCGAGGGCATTAGTTATTGCAGACCAAATCCTGCAAAAATCAGATTACAAGAAGATCAGGAAAGACCGGTATACTTCATTTGACAGCGGAACAGGTAAAGCTTTTGAAGAAGGAAAAGTAAGCCTGGAAGAGTTGAGAGACTATGCGTTGGCCAATGGCGAACCTAAAACCTTGAGCGGCAAGCAAGAATATCTCGAAAATTTGATAAATCGATATATATAATTTATAATTGTCAAACTAACATATTAAACCAATTAAACTAAAACCTGAATTAAATGCACACTTTAACCAATGGCGATTATATCGTATTTGCCATATACTTTGTAATAGTCGCCTGTTATGGCTATTGGGTATATAAACGTAAACATAATGCCGATGCCACTTCAAAGGATTATTTTTTAGCTGAGGGCTCCCTTACCTGGTGGGCAATCGGAGCTTCGCTCATAGCATCCAATATCTCTGCCGAGCAGATGGTGGGGATGAGCGGCTCTGGTTTTAAAATGGGACTTGCCATATCTACGTACGAATGGATGGCCGCAGCTACACTGGTGATTGTGGCTGTCTTTTTTATCCCCGTATATCTCAAAAATAAGATATACACCATGCCACAGTTTCTACATCAACGGTACAACGGCAGAGTAGCAATGATCATGGCTATCTTTTGGCTGGCGTTATATATCGTGGTTAACCTGATGTCTATCCTATTTCTCGGGGCGGTTGCGATAAGCGGGATATCAGGCTTTGGTATCTGGCCATGCATGTGGTTTTTAACGGTATTCTCAATTATTATTGCATTGGGCGGCATGAAGGTTATCGGTTATACAGACGTAATACAGGTGTTTGTGCTGATACTCGGCGGCTTAATGGCCACCTATCTGGCGCTGCATTTAATAAGTGAAAAATCGGGTACACATGGTTTATTAAACGGTTTCAGTTTACTTAAGAGCCAAGCTACCGATCACTTCCACATGATCTTTTCAAAAGACAATCCAAATTATATGGACTTGCCTGGTCTGAGCGTACTGTTAGGAGGCATGTGGATCACCAATCTGAACTATTGGGGCTGTAACCAGTATATCACACAGAGAGCAT
>JAFAKI010000126.1 GCA_019235595.1 Mucilaginibacter sp.
CCAGTTTTTAAAAGCATTACCGGTTATGGAGAAGATAAAAATGCCTGCTACTTTCTTCGTTATCACCGGCCCTATCGCCGGCTCCAAATATCATGGCAAATTTGTGGGCAGACCTGTCGCTGAAATCATTAAGGAATCTGCCACAATACCGACAAATGATCAGAACTTCTTAGAGCGATGCTCGGCAGCGGGATATTTAGGCTATATGGGAACCATCTCCTATCATACCAAAGCTGGTGGCCTGTATGATTCGGGTAAAAAAGATAAGGCATTTAAATTGATGGACTCATTGTATGCCAAAGTACGTCATAGCGACTTTAAGCCGGGCTATGAGCCTTGCCCTGAATATAAGCAAGCAGTAGGTTCAACGTGGACAGATTTCAAAAAAGATGCTGCGGAAGGCTACGAAATCGCCAGCCACTCGATTACCCATGCTACTATGCCGGGACTCGATGAGGCTAACATTAAATACGAATTGGAGAAAAGTAAGGAAGATGTGCTGACCCATCTCGGTCCAAAATATACCTTCTCGTGCGAAGTGCCTTATGGTTATGAAAATGAACGGGTGATGCAAATCGCCTATAAAATATATCCTGCTTTGCGGAACCGCATGCCTGAGCCCTGGTTAAAAGAGATCGATCGCGCCAGCAATGTAACACCGGGACCAAACACCAAAGACTATGTGCAATGGCAACGCGGCGGTACCACCAAAACACCTTTGTCGTTGATGAAATCTTGGGTCGACACCGCTGCAAACAGGAAAGACACCTGGCTGGTATTGGTTTTTCACGGTATAGATGGTATGGGCTATGAGGCGCTGCCGAGCACGATGCTTGATGAATACTTTCATTATATCAGAAGCAAGGAAGATAATTTGTGGGTGGCCACATTCGGTGATGTAACCCGTTATATGCGTGAAAGAGAAGCCTCAAAAGTGACAGTTGATAATAAGGCTGGAAAAATAATAGTATCGCTTAATCATTCGCTGGATAAGAGCATGTACTATTTGCCTTTGACACTTAAGACTTATGTGCCTACAGGCTGGAAAAATGTAAAAGTAGCTCAAGACGCAAAGGCACACCAGTTAAAGGTTAAGAATGATGATAAAGGTAGTTATGTAATTTACCAGGCTGAACCGAATGCAGGGGCTGTAACACTGGCAAAATAAATCACCCCGTTTCTTTACTTATCTGCGCTTACAAGTGTAAAGGTAATCGGTATAGTATATTGTACCCGAACAGGCATTCCAAATTGGCACCCTGGTTCCCATGACATATGTGATAAAGTGCATCGCAAGATAGTTATTCGAAACAAATCATGAAAACAAAAAGTCTCGAGTTTTACACCGAAAAATTTCGACTTAAAACTCGAGACTCTCGACTTAAGACTAACGACAACTATTCGTCTTTAAACGTATCGTCAGCTATACCGCTATTTACCGTAACATCTTTTACTTTAAATTCTATTGGCTGACCAACAACGGTTGTTTTCTCGGTGTAAGGGATTTTCACGCCATTTACATCACGATAATCTGACCATTCATATATTGTGCTCCCACCGGCAATGTCAATAAACTGCCTTACTTTCAAGCCGGTTTGTGCATCATAGTAGTATCTCATCTTAACGCCATCAGGCTGAGTAACAATCAGCAGGTAGGCCAGTTCACCATTTACTACCTGTAATCTTGGGTCTAACTGAACCTTATAATTTTTCTTTCCGAATTCCAGTTCAGGGAAAAGACGGGTACGGGCCTTCAGGTATTTTTTGCTCAAGGTATCCAGCGGAACTTTATTATTCATTTGTCTTAATTGCACACTGTCACCGTTAACCACAATGCGGTTCACAACTAAGTTATTGTAAGAGGGTGCAACCATATCCAGGTAGACCTTCCCTGATGATTTATAGCGCCCTGTCTTTTTAACAGGAACTCCCTGGATATCTCCTTCAGAACTTACGCTCAGGTCGTCTACACCCTTCACCTTACTTTCTCCGCCAATAGCGTCAAAATACTTGTTAACAATGGTACTTGCAGTAACACCAGGCTCGACCATTACGCTGCTGAATGAGTTGTTATCCGGATCAATATCAGGCAACTTATGTTCAGGGTCGATGATGACATACAACACCTTTGAAGTCGATTTGTACAGGAATGTCCAGGTATTGCCGCGCTGCCAAATCTCGGCCGGTAGTTTTACCGTACCTGTTTTACCATTTTCTTCCTTAACAAATACAGTAACAGGCAAAGCCATTTCCTCAAGGTTCTCCAGAGTGATGAGCGATCCTTTTTCCGGCTTCTTATCTACATAATCAATATTTTTTACCGACTGATCCAGCTTCCATGTTGTAGTAAACCATTCTTTCCAGAACCAGCCTAAATCTTCCCCTGCAGCATTATCAATGGTATGGAAAAAATCCCATGGTGTGGGGTGCTTAAAGGCCCAACGTTTTATATAGGTGCGGAAGGCATAGTCGAAACGCTCTTTACCTAATATTTGCTCACGCAGAATGGTTAAACCCAAAGCTGGTTTATCATAAGCGGCATAACCCAGGTAATCAGCCTGTATAACGTCAGGAATATTCATGATCGCATCCGCATCCTGCGGGAACATGCCAGGCGCTCCTTTTTGTTCGTCGCGTGGCTCGTAGTACTCACCATTATTAAATACTTTAGTATCTACCTGGTTGATAAAGGTGTTAAAGCCCTCATCCATCCAGGCATATTTGCGTTCGTTTGAGCCGACGATCATCGGGAACCAGTTATGGCCAAACTCGTGATTGGTAACCTCCCACAAAGCTCCGCCTTTATTAGTCGAACCACAGAAAACAATGCCGGGATACTCCATCCCGCCTACGTTGCAGGAAACATTGGTAGCAACGGGGTAGGTATATTCAAACCACTCGTTAGAGTAAAGCTCGATACAACCCTTTACGTATTCAGTCGACCGCCCCCACGCTTCATTTCCGGCGCTTTCAACCGGGTATACAGATTGCGCCAGCACCTTTTTGCCACTCGGCAGGTTAATGCGTGCCGCATCCCATATAAAGGCCCTTGAAGCCGCCCATGAAACATCGCGCGAATTTTTGCAGAAGAAATGCCAGGTTAAATTGGCCTTTTTCGGGTAAAAGTCTTTATTGCCTATTTCAGTAGAATCTTTTATTGATACTGTTTTGTCGCTTCCTTTAGCCTTTGCCAGCCTGCCAATAATTTTAGGCGCCAGTACCTCATTCGGGTTAACCAACTCGCCTGAACCCACCACCACCAGGTCAGATGGAGCGGTTACAGTAAAATCAAAGTCGCCGTACTCCAGGTAAAACTCACCTGCACCCATGTAAGGGATCACGTTCCAGCCTGTGACGTCATCATAAACTTCCATGCGGGGATACCATTGTGCAACGGCATATATCCAGCCGTTTTTACTATTCATGCGTCCCATACGGTCGGTGCCATACTGCGGAATATCAAAAGCGTAGTCAATCTTAATTTTAATTTGCCCGCCATTGCCAGCTAATGAATTTTTAAGCTTGATTTGCAAACGGGTGTCGGTCACGATATAATCTGCTTTTTCTTCTTTACCATCTTTGCCGATAAGGGTGATTGATTTGATCTCATCCCCATTGGTAAACTCCTTTATTCCGTTTCGTCCACCATCTACGGTACTGGTCGCCGCTCCACGGGAATCGGTCTTATAAATATTCTGATCAACCTGCAGCCATAGGAACGGCAACTGGCCGGCACTGTTATTAGTATAAGTAATAACATCAGTACCGCTTACGCGATGTTTAGCCGTATCAAGGGTCACATTTAATTTGTAATCCGCACGATTTTGCCAGTATTTAGGCCCTGGAGCCCCGTTTTGAGAACGCTCGTCGCCATTTTTGGGCGGATAGAATAGCGGATCGAACACTTTATGCTGATCGTACTTTGGTGGTGTAGTGTCTTCGGTAGTTTGCGCCTTTGCCTGGCCAACAAAACCCAACGCTAACAGAGTAATAATTACTTTGGTAAATCTCATGGTTATAGATAAAGCATGCAAGATATTAAAAAATTGCCAGCAATTTTTCCAATGCAGTTTAAGCATCAAAACGGTATCGGTTTTTTTGTATTTTTGCACTCGTTTGGAAAATTTTGATTCAACATACATCCAATCGCATGCCCGATCAATGGATATATCAGTAGTAGTACCTCTGTTTAATGAAGTAGAATCGTTACCGGAACTTACCTCGTGGATAAGCCGTGTGATGCTTGAAAACCGTTTCACATATGAAATTATCCTGGTTGATGACGGCAGCAACGACGGCTCCTGGGATATGATCCTAAAGCTACAACAAGGCAATCCATTTATCAGGGGAATTAAGTTCAGACGTAATTACGGTAAATCAGCCGCGTTGAATGTTGGGTTTGCGGCAGCAAAGGGTCGTGTGGTGATCACCATGGATGCCGACCTGCAGGATAGCCCCGACGAGATACCGCAGCTTTACCGCCGCATTACAGAAGATAACTATGATCTGATATCAGGCTGGAAAGCTAAACGCTATGATCCTATTTCGAAGACCATTCCTACCAAACTGTTCAACGCTGCAACACGCCGTATGTCGGGTATCAATAATTTGCACGATTTTAATTGTGGTTTGAAAGCCTATCGCAGCACCGTGGTGAAAAACATCGAAGTATACGGCGAGATGCACCGTTACATTCCGGTTATTGCCAAATGGGCGGGCTTTTCAAAGATCGGCGAGCAAATTGTGGAGCACCGTGCACGCAAATACGGCAAAACCAAATTTGGCATGAGCCGTTTTGTAAATGGCTTTTTGGACCTGCTTTCGATATTTTTTGTTGGAAAATTTGGCAAGCGCCCCATGCATTTTTTTGGCAGTTTGGGTGTACTGAGTTTTTTGACCGGTCTTATTATCGCTATCTGGATGATATGGGATAAACTTTATTCTATTGCGCACAACCAGCATTACCGCGATATAACTGCCCAACCTCTGTTTTACATCGCACTGGTTGCCATAATATTAGGTTCCCAGTTGTTTTTAACCGGCTTTGTTGCCGAACTGGTGTCGCGCAGCTCACACGACCGCAATAATTACCAGGTTGAGGAAACTATTTAATTTGAAGATTTTTTGATTTGAAAATTTGAAAATGCTAAACAACCTCAAGAAAATAATTTGATAATTCACCGTTAAAAACAATTTTCAAATCTTCAAATTATCAAATTAGTCAATTAAAAAGATGCTTTTTTCCATCATTATCCCCTTATACAACCGTCCGCAGGAAATAAAAGAATTACTGGAGTCCCTTACTTTTCAGACTTATAAGGATTTCGAAGTGCTGGTTTTGGAAGACGGTTCGGTAAATGATGCGGCGGATATTGTCAAAACCTTTGAGGATAAACTCAACGTCCGCTATTTTGTAAAAAAGAACGAAGGCCAGGGCTTTACACGCAACTATGGCTTTGAGCGAGCAAAGGGTGACTACTTCATCGTTTTTGATTCGGACTGCCTGATACCTGCTGATTACCTGCAAATAGTAAACGATTACCTGAAAACTAACTGGCTGGATGCCTATGGCGGTCCGGATGATGCACACCCATCGTTCACCCCGGTGCAAAAAGCAATCAGCTATTCCATGACCTCCCCATTCACTACCGGTGGCATCCGTGGCAACAAAAAAGCAATCGGACAGTTCCACCCGCGTAGCTTTAACATGGGCGTTTCGCGCAAAGTTTGGGAAACTGTAGGGGGATTTATCATCACCCGTTCGGGCGAGGATATTGAATATAGCATCCGCATCCATTCAGCCGGATTTAAAATAGGCCTGATACCCGATGCCAAGGTTTATCATAAGCGCCGTACCGACTTTATGCAGTTCTACAAGCAGTTGCATTTTTTTGGCCGGGCGCGCATTAACCTATATAAATTCTTTCCTTCGGAGTTGAAGGCTGTACATTTTTTTCCGGCTATTTTTACGCTTGGAATTTTCTTTACGCTGATATCCAATATTTTGGGATGGCCAATTAAAGAATTGTGTAATTTTGCCTACGCCCTGTTTGTGTTGTTGATATTTTTTCATTCGTGGTGGAGAAACAAGTCGGTAAAAGTTGCATTTTTGAGCATTATCGCCGCCTTTACTCAATTAATCGCCTATGGGTTTGGATTTATGCAGGACTTTTGGAAGCGTGTTGTATTAAAAAGATCGTAAACCGAGTATGTATCACCCTTTTTCCGTTATAGATATCCTTAAAACTTCATGGTATCTGTTTAAAAGGAACTTTGTCACCATCATTGTTTTTTCAGTTATTTCATTTATTCTGCTATCCGTATTGGGTATAATAATTGAAGTGATCATCGCTCCCGAAGCATTCGCCGGGAAGATGGTAGTATCATTTTTCCTTATTCTTACGCAGGCTTACACGACATTAGGTTTGTACAAACTTATTTTTACCCTGATTGACAGTGAATATTACGAATTTGAATTCAAGCAGGTATTGCCGGGCTTTAAGATGATGGTCAGTTATCTGGCGGTGGCATTTATTCTGGCCTTCGGAATTACCAATTTTGCGATATTGGTCGAGTATCTTGACAACTATCCCCTCCTTGATACTACTATCCAGGTGGTTGGAGTTATTGGCGCGCTTTATTTCTTTCTGAGGATCATGTTCTTCAATACGTTCATTGTAGATGATCATTCGGGTCCGATTGAATCACTAAAGCAAAGTTTCAGATTAACTAAGGGCTACCTGCTTAAAGTGCTTGTCATACTCGGCATTATAGTTCTGTGCATTGGTTTACCGGCAAAAATATCGCAATACTATCCGCTTGTCTCTATTGCGATCATGTTCACCTACCCGTTTGTGAACATTATACTGGCAGTTACCTATCGTAAACTGGTTTATAGTCACCAGGATGTGGATGACGACCTTAACGAAACGAATTGAGTGATGGGATTAAAGGCCGCACTGAGCAAAGTATTTGCCGCCCGGGTGAATAAGGATTTGGATAATATCCGGAAAAACTCCGTCACGCTGCAGCACAAAACCTTTCATCATTTAATTTCAAGCGCAAAAAATACCGCCTTCGGAAAAGATCATCATTTTGAGTCGATCAACTCCTATGAAGATTTTAAAAAGCAGGTTCCTATTCGTGATTATGAAGATTTGCGACCATATATTGACCGTGTAACGCATGGGGATCGTGATATTCTTTGGCCTGGTAAACCTCAATATTGGGCTAAAACATCAGGCACTACTTCTGGTGTAAAATATATTCCTATCTCGAAAGAGAGCATGCCTGAACACATCAAGGCTGCACGAAATGCATTATTGAGCTATATTCACGAAACTGGCAAGGCTGATTTTGTTGATGGCAAAATGATATTTCTGCAAGGCAGCCCGGTATTAAGTAAAAAGGCGGGAATTTCTGTGGGACGTCTATCAGGCATTGTGGCAAATCTTGTGCCCGCTTATCTGCAAAAGAACCGTTTACCGAGCTACGCCGTAAATTGCATTGAGGACTGGGAGCAAAAAGTGGATGCCATTGTAGAAGAAACGCTT
>JAFAKI010000406.1 GCA_019235595.1 Mucilaginibacter sp.
CTGCCACCAATGATGTGGGCATCATCACCCTGCCCAATGGCAAACACCTGGCTATTGCCGTTTTGGTATGTAACTCCAAGGCAGATGAGACAACCCGGGACCTGGTGATTGCTCAAATAGCCAAAGCAGCGTGGGATTTTTATGGTCATTAGTCATTGGTCAATAGTCATTAGTAACTCTAGTCGTTTTAAAGAGTTAAGGTTTACGTTCACCCACCAATGACCAATGACTAATGACTAATGACCAATGAACTATATCACCGCCGTTTCCACATTCTCATCTTTAAATCCACCAAAGACAGCGAAATTCATGTTTTTATAAATGCAGTCGACCTCGTTAAAGCCTGTTTTCTCTAGCATCTTTAATTGGGTTTCTAAAGGAGCTAATTTATCCAGTTTGGTGCGTTCAAAGGCCTGAATTAATGCTTCGCGGTCAAGACCGGAATGCGAAACGGTTTCGCGCCAATGGTATTTGTACAAACTATCGAACAGCATATTCTTGCCGGCAACCTGGTCGGCGTTGATGAACAAGCCGCCATCGTTTAACGCCTGATATACGTGCTTGTATAACTTTGCTTTGTCGGCATCTTCCAAATGGTGAATAGCCAACCCCGAGATGATCAGATCATACTTGCCGGGCAGCGCGTCTTTTGAAAAGTCTAGTTCGATGTATTCAAAATTATCTTCACCATCAAAACGTTCACGGGCTACTTCCAGCATTTGTCCGGACAGATCAGCCAGCGTAAAATGCAGGCCGGGGTTTAAATCATAAATAAACTGCGTAAACAAACCTGTCCCGGCGCCAATGTCGAGCACGCGTTTGGCATGTGTAAGGCTTTTTACAAGCCGCAGGCATGCCGAATAAAAGTCGTTAAAGCAAGGGATAAGGTATTTCCTTTGCGAGTCGTACTTTTTGGAAACATTGCTGAATTGTTCTTTTACTTCGATCATAACGACATCATTTACAGGTAAGCTAATAAGTTTCAGGTATAAGGTTTAAACAGCCTTTTTGTTTGTAAGAACAAGTACTGTTATAAATTTAACTTTTTGGAACGAGAAATAAAAGGCTTTACACGCATTAAAGTACGTGTGATTTGGTATTGGGAATCCTGCTCATCAACCTGTCGAACGAATAACGGTTGTAATAGGCATAATAATAGAGCATTACAAAATACAGGCCATAGAGCATCTGTGTAAATACATTATCCCATTGCTCAAGCTGGCACGATCCAAAATTGAGCGCTAGCATGGTTATCAGGCCAATAACGCATGCAAAACGTGTAAATAATCCAAGTATCAAAAGTATACCTATGCCTAACTCTACGAAGGGCAATGATATACTGAACAGGCTTACCAGTTTTTCAGGAATAATGGATTTACTGAATTGACCGACCAGGTGATCACTGAATATTTGCAATTTGGGTATCCTGTCGAGCCCATGTCCAAGCATGCTCACCGCTATGGGCAGGCGTGCCATTAAATATGTACGGCCCGGGTTTTTCTTCATTGTGGGTTTACTTTTTCAGAACCTCATGGGCTAAGTGCCTGGTTCCGTCGACTTTAAATGTATAATTTAATCCCAATATTTCAGCAACTAAAGGGAAAATATCTACATTAGGAAACGAACCAATTTGCGTATTTATTTTAAACGCGGGTCCCCAGGCATAAAATGTGGCATGCATATCCTTTACCACGTCAGGGTCAAAACCATGCCATCCCGGGTCAAATTTGGAGTTATGAATATTGAAAACCTTTGGATAATTTGATATCAGGATAATATCGCCGATGCGTCCATACACGTCGTCGGATTTTGAATAGTGATAATGCTGTGGGATGTTCACCCTAAGAAAAACCTGGTAGTCTTTAGCTTCTTTTTTTAGCTGTTCGTAGGTTTTCTGGATATCATCGGGGTTTTTAGCGTACAGATCGATCATTAAACCATGGTCGCCAATGATGTATTTTGAGGTATCAATTGCTGCAGGCAGCGGCAGAGTATTTACAGTATCAGGGGTGGTCATGCCATGATCAGATACAAAAATGTAGTTCACTTTAAGGCCGGTAGTACTTACAGCTTTGGTCAGCTCATAAACAGCCGAATCTACAAAATGCACGGCCTGCCCAACTTCCGGAGAATCTGGTCCGTGTTTATGCCCTTCATGGTCAACCTGCGGGAAGTAAAAGGTGATCAGGTGAGGGCGTTTTTCTGCTGGTAGATTCAGCCAATCGACCACCGTTTGTATCCGTTTGCCAATAGGCGTTACCTGGTTAAATTTATAGTAGTAGGTAGGGTACGTGTTTTGAATTGCAGCTTCTGATCCAACCCAAAAGTAACTTGCCGTTAACATTTTTTGCTGCTCGGCCAAAACCCAAAGCGGAGTACCGCCGTACCATAAGCCTTCGCTTGCGGTTTTGCCTTTGTAGCTGTAAAAACGTTTTAGATTACGATCATAGAAGTTGTTGTCAACAATGCCGTGATGCGATGGATACAAACCCGTTACGATAGTGTAGTGGTTAGGGAATGTAATTGAGGGGAAGCTCGGAACCATTGAAGATGCCTTTACCCCTGTATCGGCTAATGCCAGCAAATGTTCAGCCTTATACTTTTCAGCGTAATCATACCGGAAACCATCTGCAGAAATAAGTATCACAAAGGGTTTGTCTAGTTGTTCTGTACCGTTGCTTCTACCTGGCACCACCTGTTGGGTGGTATCTACCTGGGCAAATACAGTCAACGAACAAAAAGCAAAAAGTAAGAGGCCGAAAAAGCGTTTCATCGTACTGGATTATTTGCAATAATTAGACTCTAAAATTACCGCAATAATAGCTTAATGTAAAGCTTATTGGTTGCGTCTCAAGGCTTCGGTAATCGCTTTGTCCGCCAATGGCTCCATCACTTTATATCCGGCAAGATTTGGGTGCACGCCATCGCCTGATAAATTTAATGGCAAGCCTTTCCGATCGTCCACCATGGCCGAATAATAATCCAGGTAAACGATATGGTTGGCATCCGCATAATCTTTAAGCATTTTATTCAGGGCGATTACTTTTTCAGTTGGAGTGATGGCTGGCCTCCACGGAAAATGATTGGCCGGTAGTACGGATGACATCACCACTTTAATGTGCTCTGCTCTTGCCAGTTCAACCATAGAAACAATGTTACCGAAAGTGTCTTCCAGCTTAATAGGACCAGTGTTTTGGGCGATGTCGTTTATACCTGCCAGTATGACCACTACAGCTGGTTTCAGGTTGATCACGTCTTCACGGAAGCGTATTAGCATTTGGGGTGTCGTTTGCCCGCTGATGCCGCGATTCACGTAGCCGGAAAAATAGCCTGGGTCATTAACTTTCCAGAACTCGGTTATGGAATTACCCATAAATACGATCCTGTTTTCACCCGGGGCCGGTGGGGATAATTTACTGTTTTCATCCTGGTATTTTCTTAGGTTGGCCCAGTCGTTATGGTAACTATATTCGGGGTCCTGCCATTTTTTGGCATCATCAGGTGTCATGTTAGTATTGTTAGTTTGTTGGGCTTGTGCGGCAAAGGCAGTAAATATTAGTGCGGTAGCAATTAATTTTTGAATCATAATAGATGGATAGTTATAGTGCAATAATAAGTTTTTTAAGGTTTAATGAATGATCTTTTTGCTTTTGTAACAAGTTTGTGTAGGAATTAAACCATTTATTCTGTATTTTGTCTGAAGGGTGAGTTTCCTGTCAACTTAAATACTTATTGTTATGGCCTTACCCCACCAAAAGCAATCTCTCCGATTATTGAATAAACCTTTAGGTTTAGTGGCTTTGCTTGCGCTCATCACGCTGCAATCATGCAAGCACGAGAAAAAGGTTTACAAAAGCGAATGCGATATCGGCAAAGACTTCAAAGCTATTAGTTTTAAAAAATTGATGGATAGTTTGGATGATTACGATGGGCAATACATTGAGATTTCAGGGAAGTATGAAGAAGATAAAGGCGTTTCCGCACTGGTAAATGACAGCCTTTTTACGGATGCCTCAAACGGGAATGCTTTATGGGTAGATTTTAGCCAGGATTGCCCGCTTTACTTATCCGGCACCCGCCAGGGCTTGTTTGAATACAATGATGGACAGTTTACCCAGATCAACGATAAAAAAGTAACCATAAGAGGTCTGATTGTTTTAAGTAATAAGGGGAAACGCAATCAATATAAGGCTACGATTGAGCGGGTGAGTTTGGTGAAATTGTAGGCGACTACGTAATCTTATACCACCCTGTCATTTCGACGAACAGAGGCGGGAGCAGGAGTGGGGTGAGGAGAAATCTTCTGCACCCTGCATGACGAATATGCAAATCTTATAAGATTTCTCACCCGCGCCATTACAAAACCCATTCTGCGGATTCGAAATGACACAGTTTTTTATTTTGTGCAGGAGCTTACTGTGCTTCAATCACTAGCCCATCATAAGCAAGAGTGATGTTTTTTGGAAGCAAACCTAATATCGCCTCATGTCTGCCCAAGCGGTGACTAATATGAGTAAAATAAGTCTTTTCGGCGCCTATCTCTTTGGCAAAGGCAATGGCCTCAACAAAAGTAAAGTGAGAAATATGCTTCTCTATCTGCAAGGCGTTAATCACCAAAGTTTTGGTGCCCTTTATTTTTTGCTTTTCGTGTTCGGAAATGGTTTTGGCATCGGTGATATAAGTAAAATCACCAATTCGGAACCCCAAAATAGGTAGTTTATAGTGCATTACCTCAATAGGGATAAACTTTACATCGTGCACTAAAAAGGGGTTCAGGTTGATGGTATGCAGGTCGATTTCGGGGATTCCCGGATATTTCATTTCGTGAAAAATGTAGGAGAATTCCCTTTTTAAAGCCTCCTGCACACGCTCGGTAGCATACACATCTATGGCAGCTTCTTGCCGGTAATTAAAAGCGCGGATATCGTCCATGCCGGCTATGTGGTCCTTATGCTCATGGGTGAACACAATGGCGTCCAAATGTTTTACTTTGGCCCGCAGCATCTGATAACGAAAATCGGGGCCGGAGTCGATCACGATTACCTTGCCTTCCGTTTCGATGAGGATAGAGGAGCGGAGGCGTTTGTCACGTGCATCGGGTGATGTGCAAACCTCGCAATTGCAGGCAATGACAGGCACACCCTGTGAAGTTCCGGTTCCTAAAAAAGTAATGGTCACAGTTGCAGCCTGGTTTGTTTTATTTGTTGTAATAATGCGGTTTGCTTGTCGTCAAGCAGGTTAAGATCGATGTCGAGTTCGCGCAGCAACTCGGTTAACGCATGGATCTTGCTTTCGAGGTTCGAGAATTTATTAACTACCACCACCTTGCTGCTGAGTAGCATACAGGCGCCGGTTTTAAAGTTCCCTTTCTCATATCGTACCCGATACCCGGCCGATTTAAGCAGCAATTCCAGTTTTTCAAGGGTATGGGTAGTAAGCGTTAGCATGAGTCCCAAAAATAACAAGAATAGATGTGAATTACGATTTTAGAATTACGATTTTAGATTTAATATTGTTTGAAAAATTACCTTTATACCTTATGGAAAGCAAAGAAGATTATGTTAAAATACTGTTCAGATATTATAGTGATGTGTTAGAGGAAGAAACGGTAGAAACTATGTGGGCGACAATAGTTGATCAAAAGAAAGGATATTATAAAATAGATAATATACCATTTTACGGCCCGCCGGTGGCTTCGGACGATATTGTTTTTGTTGAATATGATGAAGACGAACAGATGCTCACATATCGGGAAACTATAGAATATTCTGGCAATTCTGTTATACAGGTTGTATTGATGGATGATGAAGTAGAAATAAATAGTGTAAGAAAGACTTTTGAAGGTTTGGGTTGTCCGTCAGAGCGAATTGGTGATAAATACTTTGCTATAGAAATACCTGCAAGTCTTGATTATAAACCAATAAAGGCTAAACTGGAGCAATTAAAGGATTTGAGTTTAATTGACTATGCTGAACCTTGTTTGTCGGGTAAACATCAATATTAATGCATTTAGATTCTAGAGTTTAGAAATTAGGGTTTAGAGTTTCTCTGCTCCGCTTTCACCATTGATTTCTCATACACCTTACCCATCTTACCCATTATTAACCGCTTTGGCAAAAACTTCAGGAAAAAGTTGCCTACACGGTTCATAACACCGGGTATATGAACCAGCTTGCGGCTTCGGAAAGCATTAATCCCTTCTTTTGCTGCCTGTTTCACCGGCATTAGCCAGCCTTGCAGATCGTGGAAGTTTTCACCTGCGGTCATTTCAGTTACAATACCTCCTGGAGCATAAACCGATAGGGAAAATTGCTTATTTTTGATCTCGTGTGCCAACGCCGTCGCAAAGCTTAGTATAAATGATTTAGTGCCAGAGTAAACCGACTGATAAGGCACCGGGAGTATCCCCGCCAGGCTGGAAACGATTAGGATACCACCTTCCTTCCCGGTTGCTTCAAAGTGTGACACCAGGCTGCTGGTGAACTGCACCACGCTTACCACATTGGTTTGCAGCATGGTTTGGAATTGCTCCCATGAAAGTTCCGAATGTTTACCGAAATAGGTAACTCCTGCATTTAAAATGGCACCGTATAATTGCCCATCCGCCAATAGTTGGTCTATGGCCCCATCCACATCATCCAGTTTAGACAGGTCGGCGACGATGATTTTTACGCTCACTTTAGCTTCTTTTTCAAGCTCTGCCTTTAGCTGTTTGAGTTTGTCTTTTCGTCTTGCCAGTAAAATAAGATTGGCCCCGTGCTGAAAGGCTAATTGCCTTGCCATTTCTTCGCCTAAACCTGACGAGGCACCGGTAACCAGCACCCATTTATTTTTAAATTGCAGTTTGCTCATGTTGATGGGGTAAAGCTAAATATTTTCGTCAGAATCAGAATTTTTCACCTATTGTTTGTTTTAAATGGTGTTCAAGAAGGCTGCGCCGTTTACTGAATTTATGAATTTGCAGAATGTATTGTCTAAATTCGTTTTAAACCAATTTTAAATTCTGATAATCCTAAAATCTGTAAATCCTGATTCAGACAATATGAAGAAAATTTTCCTTACCGTGATCCTTGCTGGATTAGCCGCTTATTCCTTTGCTCAAACCAAAACTTATGCTGAAAAACTTGGCTGGCCCAAAGGCGCCAAAGTGCTGATATTACATGTTGATGATGCCGGCATGTCGCACGACTCGGATGAAGGCGTTGAAAAGGCAACTAGCGAAGGCGTAGCAACATCTACGAGCGTCATGATGCCTTGTCCCTGGGTGCCGGAGATTGTAAAATACATCAAAGATCACCCCGCTCTGGATGCCGGATTGCATTTGACATTAACGTCAGAATGGAGTGTATATCGCTGGGGGCCATTAGCTGGAAAAAGCAACGTTCCGGGATTGGTAGATAAACAGGGATGTTTGTATCCTTCCGTTGCTGCGGTTTATTTTAGCGCGACCGCCGATGAAGTGGATAAAGAGATCCGCGCGCAGCTGGACAGGGCTTTGGCTATGGGTTTTAAACCTACACATCTCGATTCGCACATGGGGACACTGTTTGCCAAAGAAACTTTTATGCAAAAATATCTGCAACTGGGAATCGAAAAACAAATACCGGTCATGTTCCCAGGTGGTGATGACCTGTTCTATCGCGCTGAAGCCAAAGCAGCTCTTATTGCAAACCTGAAAAAAGAGGGAAAATACACCGAAGGGATGGCCATTCCTGAACCAGCCGAACTGGGCAAGGCAAAAGACATTGGCATCATGCTCTGGAAAAACGGCCTACCTGTGCTGGATGATCTGCATAATTCCAGCTATGACTGGCAGATGCCGGATATAGAACATAAAACCGATGCCGAAATTCAAAAATGGTATACCGATCATTATATCGAAAGCATTGGCCGATTGAGTCCTGGCTTGACAATGGTGATCATGCATTGCACTTTTCCATCAGAAATTTTTAAATATATTTCTGATACCGGGCTGAAGAGAAAAGGGGACTTGCTAGCCATGCTTGATCCCCGTTTGAGAGAATTTTTGACTAAAAATGGTTATATCCTGACTACCTGGCGGGAGGTGATGGAAAGAAGGATAAAGGTTGGAAATGCAGAGTAAATAGTTATGAAAGATATTATCTATCAATTTATCAACCAGCAAAAGCTTGGGGTAGTATCTACTGTCAATGCAGATAACAAGCCTGAAGCTGCTGTAGTGGGCATTGCGGTCTCAAAGGATTTTGAGATTATTTTTGATACGGTGAAAGTATCGCGCAAGTATAACAATATATTGCGCAATCCTAACGTAGCGCTGGCTATTGGCTGGGATGAGGAGATCACAGTTCAATATGAAGGTATAGCGGAAGTCCTGGGAAATGATAGCGATGCAGATAATTTAAGAGAAATATATTTCACCGCTTATCCCGATGGCCGGGAGCGTGCAAAGACATGGCCCGGACTGGTTCATATTAAAGTGACGCCTAAATGGATACGCTATAGCAATTTTAACGAGCCCCTGGTAATTGAAGAGGTGACTTTTTAAACTATTAATCAAAATTCTTTTTCAATTGTAGCGTTTAATGGGTAATTATCGTATCAGGATAAAAATTAGTTTGTTATCTTGGACAAACCAACATGTTTTAACATTTTTCAAATCCTAAGTTATGAAGATTATTTACAAAGTATTATTTATCCTTTTAATTGGCAATACGCTGTTTTCCTGCAGCAAATCAGACGTAAAGCCCGTTGTAATACCCAATGCTGATACCAGCAAAACTCTGATTGCAGACACCAAACTAGTTGGAAATTGGGCAATTGTAAAAGATTCTGTGTTTTTTAACAATAATAGCACTGTTTATACCGGCGTGAGCGGCGACCACTATAAATTTACCAAATACGGCAACCTGTATATTTCTCAATTCAGCGGAAATTTATTAGATACGGCTATTTATACGGTTAGCGGTTTCCAGGTAGGGTGGCTCAATTTGAAGATCAGTTCAAATGGACTGGTTTCAGCGGTTCAAACAACTACACCGGCGTTTAATATAATGAAGCTCGATACTGCCAATCTTGTACTACAACAAACTGCGCAAGTATCTGGTGGGGCGCATTTTGAGCAGATCACCTTTAAAAAGACGAAGTAATAACTATTCGATACTACCGGTTGGATTCCCTGATTCTTTTATTATTTCAGCATTAAATCCATCCAGAAGGTCTTTAAGCGTTTCTATCTCAGGCAGATTCAATCGTTGCGCATATAATTTGGATGCATGGAGGGCGAGTTCTGCTAGTAAAAAGCCGAAGTCTTTAGCGTCACCATTTAATTCAGAATGAATGGTGACGTGTTGCTCTTTAAAAGCAGCCCAAACTCTAAGTATCTCAAAAGAATTTTGATCGTCAATTGCGGCAGGTGGAATTTGTAATTCTCTCATTTAAGTCTCAAATCTCACATCTAATATCTCAAATCTATCTCAGATCGACTAACTCCGCACCCGGATAATTCTTTTTATCAAATACGAAGGTGCTTTCGGGTACCTTTACGTTTGGTACAAACGTGCGGATGATATAATTATAGCGGCTGCCGTTCTTGTCGAAAATCAACGCGCTGAATATTTGTTTCTTTGCTTTGTCTATCGATAGGCGTATTTTAAAGAAAGGTTTTTTCTCATCTTCAGGCGTCAGGTCGATCACCTGGCATAGTTTGCCATCAACTTTTGCGTCGCCAGTATAAATATATTTGTAACCCTTTTCGTAAATGGTAAAAATCTGGGCAGGGTTCATGCTTTCGCTGCTGTTATCCACTTCGGTTAACTCTACTTCTTTATTCTTTTTAACGTAGGTCCACTGACTTTTGCCGTCGCTGATGATCTCTTCATCCACAGCCAGTTTATCCTCCGGGTTAAAAATAGTCACCTTATATTTATTAACTTTTGACTTGGATATCATGGTGCCCATTTGGCTGTCCTTGGTTCCGGCCTGCGGATTCTCGCAGGTAAACGTAAAGTCGGTTTTTATTACATCGTAGGAGCGGTACTTCGCACTCACCTGGTTTAAAATTTTACGTGCATCGGCATCTTTCTGGGCGAATGCATAATTGAAAGTCAGACCGGTTAACAGCAGATATAACAGTAGTTTTTTCATAGACATTTATTCTTATTCCATGTATTTAAGATAATGGAATAAGCTACAGGTTTAATATTAAATAGTTTTCGATAACATTTCCAAATGCCTTTCGAGGCTGTATTCGTCGCTGAATAATACATCGCGGGCTTTGCTGCCCTCAAATGGTCCCACAATCCCTGCGGCCTCTAGTTGGTCGATAATTCTACCTGCACGGTTATAGCCCAGCTTTAGTTTACGCTGGATTAAGGAAGTTGAACCCTGCTGATGCATTACAATCAAGCGTGCTGCTTCTTCAAACATCGGGTCGCGGTCATCAGGATCAAATTCTTTAGTGCTGCTGGTCTCACCCTCGCCTAAGTATTCGGGCAATAGCAAAGCAGTAGGATAGCCCTTTTGATTACCGATATAATCGGATATCTTCTCTACTTCTGGTGTATCCACAAAAGCGCATTGTAAACGAATCAAATCGCTGCCGGTGGATAACAGCATATCCCCGCGACCGATCAATTGATCCGCACCACCTGCATCCAGGATCGTACGTGAGTCGATCTTTGACAATACACGGAAAGCCAGACGCGATGGGAAGTTGGCCTTGATGGTACCCGTAATAATATTTACCGATGGCCTTTGTGTGGCGATCACCAAATGGATACCCACCGCACGGGCCAGCTGCGCCAAACGGGCAATCGGCATTTCTACTTCCTTGCCTGCGGTCATCATCAGGTCGGCAAACTCGTCGATCACCAGCACGATAAATGGCAGATAGCGGTGCTTTTCAGGGTCGCTTATTTTACGGTTGATGAATTTCTGATTGTATTCTTTCAGGTTACGCACGCCAGCATCTTTCAGCAGGTCGTAACGCTGATCCATTTCGATACAAAGTGAGTTAAGCGTGTTCACCACCTTTTTGGTATCGGTAATGATCGGTTCCGACTCATCAGGAAGTTTTGCCAGAAAATGCCTTTCAATCTTGCGGAACAATGTCAACTCCACCTTTTTAGGGTCGACCAAAACAAACTTCAATTCGGCAGGATGCCTTTTGTAAAGTAACGAAACCAATATGGCGTTAATACCTACCGATTTACCCTGACCGGTAGCACCTGCAACCAGCAAGTGGGGCATCTTGGCCAAATCGGCAATAAATACTTCGTTAGAGATCGTTTTACCAAGCGCTATCGGCAGATCCATCGTAGTATTCTGGAACTTCTCGGTGGATAATATTGACCGCATCGAGACCATTTCCGGGTTCTGGTTTGGCACCTCGATACCAATAGTGCCTTTACCCGGCATTGGGGCGATTATACGGATACCCAGAGCAGCTAAACTCAGGGCGATATCGTCCTCCAGATTCTTGATCTTCGAAATACGTACACCCGGGGCCGGGATGATCTCATACAAAGTTACCGTCGGCCCGATAGTCGCCTTTATCTTATCAATTTCGATATTGTAATGATTTAGCGTCTCGACAATTTTGTTCTTGTTGGCCTCCAGTTCTTCCGAGTTAACGGTGATCTTGTTCGAGCCATAATTTTCGAGCAGGTCAAGCGGAGGTAACTTATAAGTGGCTAACTCCAATTTGTGATCATATACGCCAAATTGTGCTACCAGGTCTTTTGCCTTGTCGTCATCTGCCTGTTCAATGTTCAGCACATTAGTTGGGCGGGCGGTATCAATTGTTAGTGGTATTTCATCCTCAAATTCCGGTTCATGACTGGCGGACGGCTCAGGTTTTAATACCATTGGCTCGTGGAAAACAGAATTCTGCAAAACAGGCTCTTCTACCGCATTTTCCTTCATGCGGTTGCTGTTTTTAGGCCATTCTACCGGTCTGGAAAGATAATCCTCTTCGCGCTCATATACTTCTGGCGCTACTTTTTCTACTACATCCTCATTAAGCTCTTTTTTCTTGCGTGAAGGTACCTTAAAGTCGATGTTATAAGCGATAATGAGCACTGTCAGCGCAGCAAATACCAAAATACCTGCCGTGCCTGCCTGACCTACCTGGGCATCCATCAAACGGTTAGTCCAGAACCCGAAATTTCCTTCCAGGAAATGAGGTACATCGCTAAAGAAGGCATGAAAAAAGCCTAAAGTGATAGA
Organism: Mucilaginibacter sp.; assembly: GCA_019235595.1. Classification (GTDB taxonomy): domain Bacteria; phylum Bacteroidota; class Bacteroidia; order Sphingobacteriales; family Sphingobacteriaceae; genus Mucilaginibacter. Next base: position 12,208 of record JAFAKI010000406.1, read on the forward strand.
CGTGAATACAAGAAGAAATAATGAATACGCCAGTGTTTTGGTTAACGGGTATAAACGCACCTTGAAAAGCAGACGGTAACCAACAATGAAGAATACAAATACAAAAATGAAGGAAGCAACCCCAAACCACTGAAAAATGAATTGGTTTGATAGCAGGGCGCCAAATTTACCCAGCCAGTTATCCACCACCGGGTTTTTGAGGCCATTGTCAATCAGTTCCTGCTGGGTTTTAAACAGATTATGCCAGCCACCATTTGCGGGCGATACATAGCTTTGGTCTTCCTGCCAGGTAAACAGGTAGGAGGTAAAGGCAATCAGAAAAAATACAGAAAGAATAAGAAGAAATAACCCCACTATTTTAGCTAAGCGGCCATCGCTCAGCGTAAAAGGAGGTAGCCTTTCCTGCTTTTGCCTGGAGGGTCTTTCGCTTTTTTTCGAAGACCGATCGGACTTGCTATCGTCCTTTAAAGTATTTGTTTTAAACTGATTCCCTTTAGTCGGCATCCTTACATTGCGCGTTAAAACGCAAAGGTAAAGTTAAAAGATTTAACCAATATCAGGCAGCGTTATTAAATTTTATTGTCTTGCGAAAGCCCATTTGCAACAGATTCGCATCAAAAGTTGTTAACTTTTATGAAGTTATTAACAATGGTTTATCGGGCTTAATTTTTTAGTAATATTGAAGCATGAGCGTTGAGAAACTGGAAGAATACATAGCGGCCGCTGACCTGGGGAGGATTAATGATCTGTTGATGAGCGACCCCTCATTGGCCACTAAAACCACCTCGCTGAATGTTTCTCCACTGATGCTTTCCTGCTACTATAAAAAGCCTGCCGTAACCGAATTACTGCTGAAGCATATCACCGAGATTAACCTGTTTGAGGCATCTGCCGCAGGTAAATTTGATGTGGTCGCCCATATCCTTTACACGCACCCAGATGCTGTAAATGATTATGCGGTAGACGGTTTTACGCCGCTTGGATTAGCCTGTTATTTTGGTCAATTTGAAGTAGCCCGTTATTTAGTGCTTAAGGGAGCAGATGTAAACCTGCCTTCCAATAATGGCTTTCATGTGTATCCCATCCACTCAGCCGCAGCCGGAAATTATACCGACATTGCCCGTATGCTGATAGAGAACGGCGCACAGGTGAACGTAAGACAGCAAGCCGGGGCAACACCACTCCACTCCGCCGCACAAAACGGCAATCTTGAACTACTCATCCTATTCCTTGAAAACGGCGCCGAAACCAATGTGCGTATGGAAGGAGGGAAGCTCCCTGCAGATCTGGCAAGGGAAAAAGGCTTTGCCGA
>JAFAKI010000408.1 GCA_019235595.1 Mucilaginibacter sp.
TGTGAGGGAAGGCATAATGAGAAACGCGGTCATCAAGGGCGGCGAGATTCTGGATGAGCATATGTATGCTATTTTAAAATAATCCTCTTTCCGGCAATGTGCTGGGTTCCCCCGTTAAGACACCATTTGTAATTGCGTAGAAATACGATGTAAAATCCGGTAAAAGTACTGGACACTCTCCTGATTGATGTCTTTAGTTTTACTCTTAATCCCTGAGATGATCAGCAGCAGAAATGAGCCATTTCTGATCTTAAGTGGAAGACACGCTGAAAATTTATTAAAAAGGGAACCCGAACGCCGAAAAGGGTGAAAAGAGTAGGCTGGCAATTCACAAACCATTGTTTGCAATGAGCAAAAGTAAACTAGTATTAGAAAAAGAAGTTACCATCCAATCACTGTTTGGCAATCAAATTGTCCCGGAGGAAATTGTCCTTGCAGGAATGAAGGATTTGGATCTTTGCGTAACTGATTCTGTTCATGCAGATGGATTCATAGGACTATATGTGGGCCGATACGATTTAAGCGGCGGTTTTAACGGTACGGTGGTAAACCAGCAGATCAGTTTATGGAATGACAGTTCATGGTGGGCGGGCACAACTGGTAGTGGTTCCAATTCCGCTTTTCCATTATTTTCTCAATTTAACGTTGATAGTGACCACTGGTATGCCATGTGGGTCTGGTGTGGAACGCATATTGAAACAGCCGGGTTTAATAATTCTCCAACCTGGGGCAGTGGCGCGTATGGGATAATGGATGTTACTGTGCCGTCTATAACCTGGGAGCTATTCGGATAATTGTAAGCCGTTTAAATCAATTTACCACTCGTCCGCTCAAGTCTACAGTTTTTGCAAAGGGATTCAAATATTTGTTGGCAAGCACCGCAAATTCAAGGCGTGTTACTGGTCGGTTCAGATCGAATGTGCCCTTCAGCTTAAATTGCGGTGTCCATACCTTTTGCAGATGCAGCTGCAAGGTTTTAGGGTCCGTCAATGTATAATCGCTGATGAGAGAAAGCAGGTTACCCAGGGTAAATTTATCACCGGGCTTCTCTTTGTTGAACCATAAAAAGGCACGGGTATAGATTTCTAACAGGAACGGTTTTATTTCTTCGGTATTGACTATATCATTGGGTTCAAAATGTATTTCGATACTATTTCCATTGGTTTTCTGAATCCCTTTCAACAAACCAGTAGCACAAACCTGTTGTATGGCCCGCCAGTGCGGGTCTTTTTGTGCAATGTCGGTAATCGGCACCAGGTATCCTTTATAGTCCAATATCTCGCCTTGTATAATCCGCACGCGCAAATGTTTGGTAGTAGTTTTAAAGAAAGCACAATATGCTGCGGTAGCCCCCACGCCTTGTCCTAAAGTCATTTGAACAGATGGATACATTGTGCTGTGACTGACTTCGTTAGTTACCGACAAAGCTTTCTCGGTTACCAATACATTATCCAGATCGTTTACCACGATCGAACCCAAAGGAATAGTATATGGCGGAAATTTCTCAACTTGAAAACCTGCAGGCGCCGCATCACCCACACCAATGGATGTACGGTATAATTTTGATTCGCGGTCATACGGTTTAGTGATGTCATCCAACACCATCCTAATAGCTCCTTTTACATGTCTGCTTTCGAGAACCAATGGTACGGAAGGCAAATTATCCGGCGTACCAAACTGACCGTCCAGGCCCAGGTTCTTATACCCTAGTTCAGTCTGCAGATAATACACTAAGCCCAGGGTGCGTAATTTTGCTTTTTTATAGAGCTCTTCCCTATTGCTTATCGCACCCGTACTACTATTGTTATATTTGTCCCAATCAATCATGTATTTATCGTTCGGTATGCTTGCTACATGCAGCATTTGCCTGATGTCTTTCCCCTTCAGCCAGGCATAGGGGGACGGATCATATCCTTCTGGTTTCGGAATAGTCTTATCAGCATTACGCCCAAAATCTTTTAAAATGGCTACCCAGGCAATTCGTTCTGCAATGGCATCGCCTTCAAACTTTGCTCCTGCTTTTGCAGCAACTTCACCTGTTTCAGTGCCATCAACCAGTACCTTTGTATCCACTTTTACTGGTTCACCATTCACCATAATGGTTATTTCCCAGCCTGTACCGTCCTTTTTAATGCTTGTCCAGGGGGTTTTTAGTTTAAGGGTTAGATTTTTAACCGTATCGCATATGTTCTTTAGAATATCGGCACCTGTATAGGGTTCAAAACGGAGGATAGAATTATGCGTGGTGTCATAACCTAAACGTGGACGGTAATAATCAGTCACTTTTCGGTGAAATTCTCCCCATATACCTGATGGCAAATTACGGTTAGCTTCCAGCACGCACATGCCGCTCATGGTCATACTGCCGCCCAGCCAGGGACCGGGTTCAACCAACAATGTTTTTACTTTGCTGCGTGCGCTTTGTATGGCTGCCGATACCCCGCCGGCTCCGCCGCCAATCACCAAAACATCGGTTTTAATCGTCTCGGCATGGGAAAAAGTAAACACAAAACACAGCAGGGGTATTAGTAATCTTTTAATCATCGGTTTAAATAAACACAGTGTAAACGCTAAAATATATGAAAGCTTGCCTCGCGCAAAGACAAAGCATCGTTAAAATTGCTATTTTTACGCGAATGCCTGTTTCCCCCAACAAGTAATTCGCCACATTCATCCACAGTAACCAATTAAAACTATGACTGACGAAGAATTAAGATACCCCACCGGCAAGTTTAAATCACCCGTTTCGTATACGCAACACGCTATAAATGGTTGGATAAACGACATTAAAACTTTACCAGGCAAAATGCGAAATGCGGTGCTTGGTCTTACTGAGCAGCAACTGGATACCCAATACCGCACCGGCGGCTGGACTATCCGTCAAGTGGTTCACCATGTTGCCGATAGCCACATGAACTCCATTATCCGCTTTAAATGGGCACTGACAGAGGAGAACCCAACTATAAAAGCTTACGAGGAAGCGGATTGGGCATTGTTACCCGATTATCGCCTGCCAATTGAGCCGTCGCTAAAAATGCTGGATGGCATTCATCAGCACATGGCGGCTTTGTTTGAAAGCTTTACCGAGGAACAATGGAACCGCACGTTCGTTCATCCGGAGTCGGGCGATACCATTCCTTTAAAAAGAAATCTTGCCATATACGCCTGGCACGGTAAGCACCACCTGGCACATATTACCGAGACCATCAAAAGGTTCAATAATTGAAGGCGGGCATTTGAAGATTTACGAGATTTTGGGAAATCGCAAGTTGCTAAGGTATAATTATTATAAAATAAAAACCGATGCCGGAAACGCAATCGGAAAGAATTTAGACCAGCGTAATGGCGAATTATTCTGGCGCGCATCTTTAGCTTTTATGTCAATGTGCTTTTCCCTGCAGCACTTCATTTTATTGCCTTGCAATTTGGCACAGGGCTCTGTTTGCTTGTCGACTTTGACAGCTGCCTGCTTGTTTAAGCAATCATGCCCGTTAATTGTAAAGCCTGAAACTGCGGTTAAAAGCAGTACAGCAAATATTAATATCACTGACCTTTTAAGCATACCCAAATATAATGGTTTTAGATTGTCATTATCAAGAGCCTATCGTATCGTAGCAATAATTAATATCTTAGTAGCATAAAACCAAAAAAATGAAGCGTATTTATTTCTACCTGGCAGCCATGCTGATAGCGTGTTTGTCGCAAAACAGTTATGCACAAAATTTGAAAGTCCCGTCACTGAGTTCTGAGCAAACTATTACACAAGAGCTCGGCCTGGGGCAAATCACCTTAACTTATTCGCGCCCTGATGTAAGGGGACGGAAGATATTCGGCGCGATGGAGCCTTACGGTACCGTATGGCGCACCGGGGCCAATGCCGCCACCATTATAAAATTCAGCGATGATGTAACCATAGAGGGGAATAAAGTTCCCGCAGGCGAGTATGGATTATTCTCTATCCCCGGCAAGGATGAATGGACCGTTATCCTGAATAAAACCGCTCATCAGTGGGGTGCTTATACCTACAAGCAATCGGAAGATCTTCTGCGTTTTAAAGTTAAAACCGTTAATCACGCCGAGCCTACCGAAACCATGACCATCCAATTTAATAATGTGGACCAAACCAAATGCGAACTGGAAGTAAAATGGGAAAATATTTCTTTTTCATTCCACATCAGTACCGAGGTTGATACCAAGATCATGGCTAATATTGATGAGGTGATGAACCATGACAAGAGGCCTTATTTTCAAGCAGCATTGTACTATTATGAAAACGATAAGGATTTGAAAAAGGCTTTAGAATGGATAAGCACCGCAGAAAAAATGGAACCAACTTCACCATTCTACAAAGTGTGGAAAGCACGTATCCAGTTAAAAATGGGCGACAAAGCCGGTGCATTGGCAACCGCTCAGGAAGGTGTTAAACTGGCGAAAGCGCAAAAGGATGACGAATATCAGCGTTTGAACGAGGCTGTTGTTGAGCAGGCGAAATAGTTTTGGCAGAGTGTTTTGTCCGTCCTTTTTTTAACATAAAGTACAATGCGACATCGAGGACAAAACCAATCCCGTCATTGCGAGGAACGAAGCAATCTCTATTTAGGATATCCATGGAACGTAAATTTTTATCTGGACGTTCCTTAAGAAATTAGTTCTCCATGATCTGCACAGTTCGGAGATTGCTTCGTTGCAAGGCACACACAACCCGCCTCGCGCCTCGCAATGTCGTTTATTTTTTCTTCCTCCCCAAAGTCTTTAGGCTGAGGGCAATTTATCGTAAAAGCTCACGTTTCTGTTAAGTAATAATTAATCAGGTTGCTTACCAATAAAAAAAATAGCCGAACCTCGCGCCCAGCTATTTTCCCTAATTAATTTAATGCTATTATTTAACTAAAGGTAAATAAAAAAACGACGAGATTGGTAGTGTAACCACAATGTTACAATCGGTTTTGTATTGCCCTAACTAACAGCTTTTTATACTATTCTACCTCAAGCGGTAAATTATGCTGACCTTCAGTATTATCCGTTATCGCAAGATTGATCAGCCAGGCGATGATGATCACCAAAAAACATCCTATGGCATTGAGCCATAAATAAGCAATAACATTGTAAAAGCCCATCAGGCAAATAATAATCTCGCTTATTATTGCTGCGATAAAAACAGCCGTACCCTTTATTTTTTTCAGATAGAAAGCCACAACGAAAACGCCCAGTATCGTACCATAAATAAATGATCCAAGCTTATTAACCGCCTCCAGCAGGTTGCCCATTTTGGCAGCGTACAAAGCCATGGCTATACACACCAATCCCCAAAAAACGGTGGCTAATCTGGATGCATTAAGATAAGTTTTGTCTGATCCATTGGGGTTGACAACACGCCTGTAAATATCCACCACAGTAGTCGATGCCAATGAGTTAAGCGCACTGGCTGTTGATCCCATTGAGGCCAGAAAAACTATCGCTATCAGCAAGCCGATCAATCCATTTGGTAAAAAATGGATTACAAAATTCAGGAACACGTAATTGGTGTCATCGGTGTCGGCCTTACTATTTTTTTTCTTCATCAGGTTGATGGCATTTTTGCGAATCGCTAACTCTGCCGCATCTGCCTGTTTCAAATCATTGCTTGCCTTGTTTATTTGCTCCTGGTTTTTGCTGTCCAGCGCTTTTAACAATTCGTCAGCACTAGCTTTTTTCTGCTGAAATGCACCGGCATACTGCGTTCTGAGGTCTTGGTACTCCTTAGCGTATTTTCCCGATTTCACCTGCATTACCTCGTATTTATTAAAGAATATAGGCGGCTGGTTAAACTGGTAAAAGGCAAATATCAAAACGCCTATCAACAGGATCAGAAATTGCATTGGTATTTTGATCAACCCGTTCATGATCAACCCCATACGGCTTTGGCCGATAGAGCTGCCTGTCAAATATCTGCCTACCTGGCTTTGGTCGGTCCCGAAATAGGATAACTGCAAAAAGAAACCGCCTATTAAACCACTCCAAACGGTATAACGGTTGTTCAGATCAAATTTCCAATCGATTACATTCATGCGGCCCAGTTTTCCGGCTAAGTGTAAGGCTTTGGTAAACCCCACTCCAGATGGCAGCAGGCGCACCACCATTACCCCCGCCAAGAACATCCCTAAAAATATGATGCTCATTTGCAGGAATTGCGTATAGCTCACAGCCTTTGTACCACCGTAAACGGTGTAGAATATCACCAATCCGCCGATAAAAAGCGTGGTGTAAATGGTGTTTATGCCCAATATGGTCGACAGGATAATAGACGGCGCATAAATGGTGATGCCGGTGGATAGCCCCCGCTGTATCAAAAACAGCAGCGAGGTAAGCGCCCGCGTTTTCAGGTCGAAACGGCTTTCCAGGAACTCGTAGGCGGTATAAACTTTAAGCCGGTGAAAAATCGGCACAAAAGTGATACACAGCACGATCATCGCCAGCGGCAAACCAAAATAGAACTGCACAAAACGCATCCCGTCAGAATAAGCCTGGCCCGGCGCCGATAAAAAAGTGATCGCGCTGGCCTGAGTAGCCATTACCGACAAGCCAACGGTATACCAGGGCATAGAACGGTTACCGACCAGAAATTGGTCGATATTTTGGTTACGGCCGCTTTTTAAAACCCCGTAAGCTACGATACCAAGGATGGTGAGGGCTAAAACAACCCAGTCAATCAGGCTCATTTAAATAGGATAGTGATGAGCCAAAATACGAAAATTAAAAAAACCAGCCATACGATAACGATACCGTAAAACTGGTTCCAGTTTTTTATGAACGAGGGTAATTCAGGATCAGCGTTGTTCACGGCCTCTTACAAATACCGTTACGAATAGAAGGGCTGTCAATAAACCTAAAACACCACCAACAATAATCCATTTTACGCCTACTTCTAATACTGCACCTGTTAACAGGCCAAATACTACGCCAACCAGGTAATATAAATTGTTAACGTTAAATTCTTTTTTCTCTTCTTGATGATATGCCATAGTATGCTTATTTACAACACTGCAAAAGTAATTGTTTCTGTAAGGATTGCAATAAAATTT
>JAFAKI010000025.1 GCA_019235595.1 Mucilaginibacter sp.
CGCAGTGATGACACCAATTACCCACATTGTTTTGCTATGTTCAAACGTAGCCGAAAGTATTTCGTCTTTTGAGAAGAATCCAGAAAATGGTGGGATACCAGATATGGCAATTGTACCCATCAGCATTGTCCAATAAGTAATCTTTAACTTATCTTTCAATCCCCCCATCATACGCATATCCTGCTCATTGCTCATTGCGTGGATAACAGAACCTGCGCCAAGGAATAATAATGCTTTGAAAAATGCGTGGGTCAATACGTGGAAGAAAGCGCCGGTATAGGCACCTACACCTAAACCTAAGAACATATAACCCAACTGCGAGACAGTTGAATAAGCCAGCACCTTTTTTATATCAGTTTGTGAGAGCGCGATCAATGCCGCAAGTACCGCTGTAGCTAAACCAATCACAGCTATGATATTCATGGTGATTGGCGACATAGAGAACAAAGCGTTTGATCTGGCTACCATATAAACACCTGCAGTAACCATGGTTGCAGCGTGTATCAGGGCAGAAACCGGCGTCGGACCAGCCATCGCATCGGGTAACCAGGTAAACAATGGTATTTGGGCCGATTTACCAACCGCACCAACAAAAAGCAGGATGGTAATTAGCGTAAACGGCACCTCAGCTGAACTCATGTGAGTGGCCTTCGGAAATATATCCGAGAAGGTAATACTTCCAAAATAAGATATCAGCAAAAACAAACCTATGATAAAGCCTAAGTCACCAATACGGTTCATGACAAAAGCTTTTTTAGCCGCTTCCGCGTAATCTGCATTAGTATACCAGAAACCGATAAGCAGGTAAGAGCATAAACCCACACCTTCCCAACCGATGAACATCACCAGGTAGTTTGAGCCTAAAACGAGCAATAACATGAAGAACACGAACAGGTTGAGATAAGAGAAAAACTTACCGAAACCGTCATCGTTGTGCATATATCCTACAGAGTACAGGTGTATAAGAAAACCTACTCCGGTAATGATCAAGAGCATTAATGAACTCAACTGATCCACCAAAAAGGCAAATTGTACTTTGAATGAGTTAACGCTGAACCAATCGAATACTGTTACATTGATAGGCCCTGATGATTTCACCTGCAGGAATGCGGCTAAGCTCAGGCCAAAAGAAATCAGAATAACTAAGCTGCCAATAAAACCTATAACTCCTTTTGAGAAGGCATTGCGGCCGACTCCGTTGATCACGAACCCGGCTAAAGGTAATAAGGGAATAAGCCAGATGTATTTATCCATGTTGTTTAGCCCCCTCTAAATCTCCCCCAATAGGGGAGACTTTTGGAGTTTTTTTTGTTTTATTTATTATTTATTAAAGCCTCATTTAAAGCCCTCCCTCTCGGGGAGGGTTGGGTGGGGCTTACCATTTCAATCTGTTAAGCACATTGATGTCTATCGAATTGGTGTTCCGGTAGATCATCACGATAATTGCCAGGCCTACGGCTACTTCAGCAGCAGCCAACGCCATGATAAAAAACACAAACACCTGCCCGGTAGCATCGCCACGGTAAACAGAAAATGCGGTAAGCAGCAGGTTAACAGCATTCAGCATCAATTCAATCGACATAAAGATCACGATCGCGTTACGACGGATCAGCACTCCGATAACTCCGATAGCAAATATGATAGCGCTTAATAAGATATAATGATTAAGCGGTACGGTCTGTGCGGTTTTAAAAAAGCTCTCCATTACGCAGTTTTTGTGTCTTTAGTAGCAAGCAATACAGCACCTACCATTGCCGATAGCAACAGCAGTGATGATATTTCAAATGGTAATAAAAATTCGTCAAACAAAACTTTACCGAGGTTCTTTACTAAACCCAGGTTAGGGTCTTTGAACAATACAGGATCAGAAGCGCCTGTTGCCTTCAGTGCTGCAACCACAACAACCAGCAAACAACCGCCTCCTAAAACTGCTGCAATCTTTACCAGGTTAGTTTTCATCGGCTCTGAATTCTTGTTCAGGTTGATAAGCATCAGCGTGTAAAGGAACAGCACCAGGATTGCTCCCATGTAAACGATAAAGTTCACAATGGCCACAAACTGGGCATTTAACAGTATGTATTGAATGGTAAAAGTGAAAAAAGTTAGTACAAGGTACAGAATACTGTGTACCGGGTTCTTTGCAGAGATAACCAGTACTGCGAACAGTATGGACAAAAATGCGATAAAGTAAAATATACTCATTTCTATTTTTTACAATATAACCTTGCCCCGAAAAGCGAGGCAAAGTTATAAACTTCTTTTATTGATTTAAGGGCGCCTCCACTAATTTGTCTTTGCCGTAAATAAAATCCTTACGCAGGTAGTCGGCAGGGACAATATCTCCATCCAAATAAATTGCTTCTTTAGGGCAAGCCTCTTCGCAAAGCCCGCAGAAAATACAACGTAACATATTTATCTCGTATACGGCAGCATATTTTTCTTCCCGATACAGGTTTTCCTCACCTGGTTTGCGTTCTGCCGCTATCATAGTGATTGCTTCGGCAGGGCATGATAAAGCACAAAGGCCACATGCGGTGCAGCGCTCACGTCCTTCTTCATCGCGCTTTAATGAGTGCATACCGCGGAAGTTTTCAGAAAACTCGCGTTTTTGCTCAGGGTAACGCACGGTCACATCCTTCTTAAACAAGAAGTGTTTCAGGGTAATTGATAAGCCCTTTACAACTGCAGGCAAATAGATACGCTCCCACAGGTTGAGCGGCTTTGATTCAAGTACCTTTCTTTTATTACTTAATGATTCCATTTAATCTCGTCCTCCCGTTATTTAAAAAATGTAATCCAAAGTCCTGTTCCGATAATGTTGGCGATGGCAAGCGGAATTAACCCCTTCCAACCAAGGTCCATCAACTGATCATAGCGGAAACGCGGGATAGTCCAGCGTACCCACATAAAGAAGAAGATGAACAAGAAAATTTTTGCAAACAATACCACGGTACCGATCAAAGGAGCGATAACGGGCCCTGTATGCCCAGCCACCCAATCCATTCCCGGATAGTTATAGCTTCCCCAGTAAAGCGTAGCCATCACTGCCCCCGATACAAACATGTTGATATACTCTGCAAAAAGATAAAAGCCCAACTTCATCGACGAATATTCGGTATGATAACCGCCTACTAGCTCGGTTTCGCACTCTGGCAAATCGAATGGCGTACGGTTGGTTTCTGCAAATGCGCATACAATAAACAGGATAAATCCAAATGGCTGACGAAGAATATTCCAATGCCAACCATGCTGTTGTGCAGCGATTTCTTTCAGACTAAGTGTATTGGTAACCATCAACAATGCGATAATCGACAAGCCCATCGCAATTTCGTAGCTGATGTTTTGTGATGCGGCGCGGATAGCACCTAACAACGAATATTTGTTGTTTGATGCCCAGCCACCGATCATGATGCCATATACGCCCAGCGATACCACGCCGAATATGTATAATAAACCAACGTTGATATCGGTTACCTGCAGATCGTACAATTTTGAGCCGATCTGTATCTGTTGCCCCCATGGAATAACAGCTGAGCCGATACACGCCGTCATGATGGCCAGTGAAGGACCAACGATGAATAGAAATTTGCTTGAATTAGTCGGGATGATCTCTTCTTTCAGGAACATCTTAGCGCCATCAGCCAAAGGCTGCAAAATACCAGCCGGACCTGCGCGGTTAGGGCCAACCCTGTCCTGGAAGAACGCAGCTATTTTACGTTCGGCATAAGTTGAATACATGGCAATCACCAAACTGATCAGGAATATCACCACGATCAGTACTAGTCTTACTATTAATTCTCCGGTCTCCATTATAATCGTGTCTCCCTTTCAAATTGTTCCTTATTTGCTTCCTGTAATACCGGGTTGGTTTTCACCACCGGCAGCGGATGCATTGTGTCATATTTATTCGCACTGATCACTGACCAATTAGCCACTTTGCGCGGGCCTTCAATCACCCAATCCGCAGTTTTCTTTTTATCAAAACGGCAGGTATTGCAGATAAACTCTTCTACTTCGCCATAAACATCCTTTCGGGCAGTTACGCGCAATACATCTTCGCCTTTATACCAAAGGGTGACCTTACCATTGCAGCCCGGATGATCGCAATCGCGGTGCGCCTCAACAGGTTTGGTAAACCAAACACGATTGCGGAAACGGAAAGTTTTATCGGTCAACGCGCCTACCGGGCAAACGTCGATCACGTTTCCTGAGAAATCATTATCAACTGCAGCCTGAATGTACGTAGATATTTCAGAGTGATCGCCACGGTTCAAAATACCATGGATACGGTGATCCGTGATCTGATCAGCCGTGAACACACAACGGTAGCACAGGATGCAACGGGTCATGTGCAACTGTATCTTGTCGCCAATATCAATTTTGTGAAATGTGCGGCGGTCAAACTCATAACGAGTTTTAGCTGCGCCGTGCTCAAAGCCTAAATTTTGCAGATCGCACTCACCTGCCTGGTCACAAATAGGACAATCCAGCGGGTGGTTGATCAATAACATTTCTACTATCCCCTTACGTGCCTCTAATACTTCAGGCGAAGTAATGTTCTGCACTTCCATTCCATCCATCACTGTGGTACGGCACGATGCTACCAGTTTTGGCATTGGGCGCGGATCTTTTTCAGATCCCTTGCTCACTTTTACCAAACAGGTACGGCATTTACCGCCACTACCCTGCAATTTGGAATAATAGCACATTGCCGGCGGAACAATATCCCCACCTATCTGCCTTGCGGCATTCAGGATGGTTGTTCCAGGGTCCACTTCAACGGGAATTCCGTCTATTGATACTTTAAATTTATCTGACATTATAGTAAGTCAAAATATATTCTTTTCTATTCTATGCTGGAACGAATTAACCTCTGACTTGCAAATCCGCTCTGTATAGTTGGGGATTGCTTCGTTCCTCGCAATGACGCTTTTTATTACGCCACCTTTGTTTCTACTTTTGGCAGCGGATCAGCGTAATGTGCTAATCCGTAATTTCTTGTTGTTGCTTCGATTGGATTGGTCACGTGCCATTCAAATTCATCGCGGAAGTGGCGAATAGCACTCGCTACCGGCCATGCAGCTGCGTCGCCCAGCGGACAAATGGTATTACCTTCAATCTTTTTCGACACATCCACCAGCAAATCCATGTCGCTCATCTTACCATGACCATATTCCAGGCGGTGCAATACTTTTTCCATCCATCACTGTGGTACGGCACGATGCTACCAGTTTTGGCATTGGGCGCGGAT
>JAFAKI010000184.1 GCA_019235595.1 Mucilaginibacter sp.
TAAATTCATCGGGCTAGCTTAATTACCTGATACATTTATGAACAATATCATTCAACGTATTGATCCGGTCGGGCATATTATAATTTTTCAGAATGTGCTCGCGACCGGCCGCACCTAATTGCGCTGCTTTCTCAGGCGACTCCGCCAGCAATATCATTTTTTGGGCCATACCCTCAATATCATGCTCTTGCACCAGGTAGCCCGTTACGCCATCAATCACAGCTTCCTTTATACCCGCATGTGCTGTGCTTACTATTGGCAAACCCGATGCTCCAGCTTCAAGAATGGTATTAGGCGTGCCTTCCATATCGCCGTCAGCCGCTGTTACGGAATGCTGCACAAAACAACGCATTTGTTGCATTAACAATTGTATCTCTGCAGAAGTTAAAACGCCCGTAAAGGTGAGTTTTGATGTCAGGCCCAATTTGTCTGCCAATTGTTGCGTTTCCTCCAACAACGGCCCAACGCCTACCATCGTTAAGTGCGCTTGCGGGAATTTGCTTGCTACGATATCAAAAGCTTTTACAACTGACGATGGGGACTTTTTCTCTACAAACCGGCCGACTGCTAAAAAGTTAATTTGTGATTGAGAAACAACTGCTTTAACAAAACGCGTAGTGTCCACCCCATAGGCATTTAAGACTATTTTGTCGGCAGGTGCACCCAGTCGTTTTAATTCTTCAACCATTACATTTGATACCGCGACCAACTTGCATGCGTATGAAAAAGCGGATTTATAAAAAGGCAGAAAATCCTTGACCGTCTGTTTGTGATGCACATCCGCACCATGAAAATGGATCACCAATGGAACATTCGCCATTTTACATGCAGGGGCTACCATGGCACCCGTCATTCCATATTCTGCCAATACAACATCAATTTTTTCTCTTTTGAGATAGTCGCGAAGTGCTTTAATCCTGATAGGTATATTTTTCTTTTTTAGTATTCTTTTTTGGAACAGGTAGCTCAGCAAACCCAATTTGGATCGTATCAAATAATTGTCCTGATCGTCGAATAAAGGAAAGGAGCCACCATATAATACTTTTTTGTTACCCTGAAGACGGTTGATATGTTCCTGAATAAAGGTTTCAGAAAATGCTTTTTTATTAGGCTTTACAATACAAATATTAGCTGGTTCCATTAGTTAGCTGCCGATAGGTTTTTGTGCGACTACGACATATAATGAAGCATCCCTGTTGCGCTGCTCTTGTGAATGTATTTTATCAAATAAACGTATAAATGACTGCATCACAAATGCAAATGGCGCTACCAATATTTTGGGCATTTTCAAAAGCAGTGCATCCTGAAAAAGCTGCAAACCGCTCGCCGCCAGACCCATAATCCCATAAAAGGATTTGATCTGAAAATGCTCCGCCTCTATCGTTTTTTTTAGACCGGCACTCGTCCATCTCCAATAATCGTAAGGGGTTGGGTGGTAAAACCAATAACCATGCGTAGTAAAAATAGCTGTTCCGCCTGGTTTTAAAAGGCGGAACGCTTCTGATAAATAACTATGCGGCGAATCAACGTGCTCCAATACCTGGTTGGAGAGAATAATATCACAATAATTATCAGGAAGAGTAGTCTTGCTGTCGTAATCTATATGATAATCGGCCTTGGGGTTCAATTCCAGATCGACACCTATATACTTACCTACGATAGGCTCGATAACAGACCTGTAGGGCATATCGCCGCACCCAAAATCTATTAGCAACAAGTCCTTTTTCTCATCTGTTAACTCCCTTATAATTGATAACGTTTTATCTCTTAACTTGGTAAGATGCACGTACCTCGTATGAAATACGGTTGGACTTAACCGGTCATTTTTATTCATCCGGCTAATTTAACGCTTTATTCCTATTTGATTAAGTTCCGCTATTAATTTGTATAAAGCTTTTGAATATCGTTTATGCTCAAAGCCCGGGTATAAATACGAACATCATCAAGCGAGCCATTAACAGAGTATCCGTTAGTAGGTTCGCTCGGATCATCTCTGCCGATGTACAATGTTGCATTTATTGAACCGTTAGGCGAAGGGAAGCTACTGGTAACGTTATCTAACACACCATCTACATATATACTCACTTGCTGAGTTGATGCATTATAGACAGATGTAACCATGTGCCATTGATTAATATTAACAACATGTGTTCCTCTGGCAGATGCGCTTCCACCCCCGGTTCCAAAAGTTGTAATACCAGGTAAAACATAGCTATTCCCTGTTATGCCCCACGCCCACCCATTATTTGCACCGGTAAAATGTTTGGTTAAAATGTTGCAACCGAACGATGAATTGTACGAATCCAATTTAACCCATGCATTTAACGTAAAACTGGTATTGCCTAATCGCAATGCCTGGTTATCTGGGACAGCTATATAACTGCTAACCCCATCAAAGTGGTAAGCACCATTAACGTTCCCGCGCCTGTCTACTGCCGAAGTGATATTAAAAACAGAACCATGATTTTCATTGCCGGAAAAGTCGTCTCCGCTATTGTCAAATGGGTAATAGGCTAATAATCCTACTTTCAAGCTGTCAACCGGAGGTATTTTGTCCAGCACAGTTATCAGCAAGTTCGCAGTAACAGAATGGTCACCGTTGCCTAAAGTTATAATAGCACTACCCACTTTTTTCGCGGTGAAAGTTCCGCTATCCGTAACCGCTACAATGGTCGGATCCGAAGAGCTCCAAACCAGTGATTTTTTCCCATAAGCCACGGGCGTAATGGTATAAGAAATGTGAGTGGCATCACCGACACGCATGGTCAATGTATCCTGGCTTAATGAAATGGATTGAAGAACTATAGGTTTCGGCTCGTCTTTCTTTTTGCATGAAACAAACGAGGCTGCCCCTAAAAGGCAAACAAATAGCAGAAGTATATTTTTTCTCATACCGATAAGGTTTTAAATAAAAAGGGCTCTTTAATAAATATTTCAAATTTGAATTGGTAAATATAAACTGTCAAAATGCCCCGATTACAATCACCAGAGCATTTTATTTGACGCGAATTAATTAGCATATAATTTTTGAATATCAGCGATACTAAGTGCTCTACTATATATACGAAGCTCATCCAAACTTCCCTGGAGATAATACCCATTTGCTGGTATGCTTGGATTATCTCTTCCTATGTACAATACTGCATCTGTAGCCGCATTAGGTGATAAGAAGTTGTTAGTTACATTATCCAGGACACCGTTTACATACGTGGTTAAAGTATGAAGGGACACATTATAAACACAGGTAACCATGTACCATTGATTCAGTTGCAAAATCTTGGTCCCATAGGAATCAATACTTCCGCCCCCAGGGCCGAAATTAACGCCTCCGGGATTAATCTGTTGAAGGCCTGCGATATCCATTTGCCAGCCGTTATCAGCTCCGGTATATCTTTTGCTAAACACTATCGAACCGTAACTGCTGTTAAATTGATCCAATTTCACCCATCCCGTTATTGTAAAATCCTTACCATTTAGACGCAATGCGGGTTTATCCGGCACAGCCACATAACTGCTAAATCCATCAAAGTGATAAGCTGCATTTGCGTTTCCATGTCTGTCTGATGTCGACGATATATTGTTAACAGATCCATGATTTTCATTGCCGGAAAAATCATCTCCACTATTATCAAAGGGATAATATGCCAATAACCCTACTTTTAAGCTATCTACCGGAGGGATCTTATCCAGGACCGTTATCAGCAAGTTAGCGGTAACAGAGCGGTCACCGTTGCCTAGAGTTATTATAGCATGCCCCACTTTTTTTGCGGTGAAAGTTCCGCTATCAGTAACCGCTACTATGGTTGGATCAGAAGAACTCCAAACCAGCGATTTTTTACCATAAGCATCGGGCGTAATGGTAAAAGTAATGTGAGTAGCATCTCCGACACGCATGGTCAGCGTATCCTTGCTCAATGAAATGGATTGGAGAACTATGGGTTTTGGTTCGTCTTTCTTTTTACATGAAACAAACCAGGCTGCCCCTAAGAGGCAAACAAATAACAGGAGTATATTTTTTTTCATACCGATAAGGTTTTCGACGAAAATAAACCTTTTTATTAATATTTCAAAATGTAGCCGGCATGAATCAAAAATGATACTGAATGAGGGCAATAAAAAAGGCCCCACGGTAGTGTACCATGGAGCCTTTAATTATGGACTTAGCAATTTAGCTTATTGATTCACAAACTTTTTGGCATTCACTTTACGTTCGTTTTCTGTAAGGAATATCTTACGTAAACGCATGCTTTGCGGCGTTACCTCGATGTACTCATCAGCCTGGATATATTCCATTGACTCTTCCAGCGAGAATTTGATAGCCGGAGCGATACGCACGTTATCATCGCTACCCGAAGCACGCATGTTGGTTAGCTGCTTGCCTTTCACCACGTTGATCACCAGGTCATTGTCGCGGATGTGCTCGCCTAAAACCTGGCCCTCGTATACATCAACACCAGGATCAACGAAGAAACGGCCGCGATCTTGTAATTTATCAATTGAATAGGCTGTAGTCTGCCCTTTCTCCATCGACACCAGTACCCCGTTCAAACGACCGGGTATAGGGCCTTTCCATGGCTCATAAGCTTTAAAGCGGTGTGCCATAATAGCCTCACCTGCTGTTGCGGTTAGTACGTTATTTCTTAAACCGATGATACCACGTGATGGTATCTCGAATTCCAAATGCTGTAAATCACCTTTTGGTTCCATTACCAGCAGTTCGCCTTTACGTTGAGTTACCAGCTCGATCACCTTACCAGCTACATCGCCCGGAACGTCAACAATCAGGGTCTCGATCGGCTCATTTTTTACACCGTCAATCTCTTTTACGATTACCTGTGGTTGCCCTACCTGTAATTCATAGCCTTCGCGGCGCATGGTTTCGATCAACACTGACAAGTGAAGAATACCACGACCGTATACTAAATATGAGTCAGGCGATTCAGTCTCAACAACCTTCAGCGCCAGGTTCTTTTCCATTTCCTTGTAAAGCCTGTCGCGCAGATGGCGTGAGGTTACAAACTTACCTTCTTTACCAAAAAACGGTGAAGTATTGATGGTGAAGAGCATGTTCATGGTAGGCTCGTCAATTTTAATAACTGCCAATTGCTCCGGATTTTCAAAATCAGCAATCGTATCGCCAATCTCGAAACCTTCAATACCAACCACAGCGCAAATATCACCCGATTTTACTTCGGATACTTTTACCTTACCCAATCCTTCAAAAGTGTAAAGCTCTTTAATTCTCGATTTCTGGATCTTGCCGTCGCGTTTCACCAGCGATACCGGTTGGTTCTCTTTAATCGTTCCCCTTGCAACGCGACCGATAGCAATACGGCCCACGAATGAAGAATAATCCAGCGAGGTGATCTGCATTTGCAGCGTACCCTCTACTTCAGGAGCAGCAGGGATATGCGCCAGGATAGTATCCATCAACGGGAAGATATCTTCTGTCGGTTTTTTCCAATCAGTGCTCATCCAGCCTTGTTTTGACGAACCGTAGATCACCGGGAAATCCAGCTGCTCTTCAGTAGCCTCAAGGTTGAAGAACAATTCAAATATCTGCTCGTAAACCTCTTCTGGACGGCAGTTTTCTTTATCCACTTTGTTCACCACCACAATCGGTTTCAAACCAAGCGACAGTGCCTTTTGTGTAACAAAGCGGGTTTGCGGCATAGCGCCTTCAAACGCATCGCACAGTAACAACACACCGTCGGCCATTTTCAACACACGCTCCACCTCGCCGCCAAAGTCGGCGTGGCCCGGGGTATCGATAATGTTGATTTTAACATCTTTATAACGTACCGAAACGTTTTTTGAGACGATGGTGATACCACGTTCTCGCTCCAGGTCGTTATTGTCGAGGATGAGTTCGCCGGTCTCCTGGTTATCCCTGAAGATAGCGCAACTGTGTAAAATTTTATCAACCAGGGTGGTTTTACCGTGGTCAACGTGTGCGATGATCGCTATATTTCTGATTTTTTGCATAAAATGCCGCTCCAAAATTTGGCGCAAAGGTACGCTTTATTTCCCAAATACCGAAGTGCAGGGCTGACTATTAAAGGAATAATGATATGGGGTTAACAAAAGGAGGGTTGTCTGAATCAGGATTTACAGAATTAATCAATTTTCAGAATTCAGTTAATTCTTGAATTTTGCAAATCCTGATTCAGACAACAACTAATGCAAACTAATCACCCGCGTTACCTGCCAGTTGCCGTCTTTTTGCTGCCACACACAAATAAATTTATCCGGCTTCGACAGGTTGTTATTTTCCTGATGATTGATAAACCGGTGCAGACCAATCTCTACGGCTCCATAGCCGGGTATGGGATAGACTTCAATACTCCCCGGCACGAGAACGCGGGTCACCTTATCGCAAATGTTCCTTTTAATCGCATCCAGGATATCTTTTTTCGAGGTGGATAACCCGTTTCTATCATGATAAAACTCCAGATTATCCGAAAAGATTTTAGCCTCGGTTTCCATATCGCAATTGTTGTAGGCGTTAAAGAGCACGCTATCCATATGCGCAATCTTGGCGAACAACTCTTTGGATTCGGGTACATATTTGTAGCCCTCCTGCGCATGTGCTACAGACCATGAAACGACGAAGGCAATCGCCGTAAAGGCAGATATGAACAGTTTTGATAGTTTCATTGCAGAGAATATTTAATGCAATATATCAATATTCTAAGATAATCTGCGGGCACAAAAGGGTGTCATGCTGAGGCTCTCGAAGCATGGCGGGTAAAGGCCTCTACGCGCCGCACTTCGACTGAGCTCAGTGTGACACCCCATGTTTTACATAAAACAAAAATTACCTCCCAAACGCCCACACCAAAAACTTCGGCATGGCCTCGGCCCAGGTAGCTACGTTGTGCGCGCCGCCAACCATCTCGAGGTATTGAATATCTGCCGGACGAGTGTAGCCTTTATTTTCCAGTTCTTTTATCAGGTCGATGGTATCATCGATGGAGTCAATGATGCCGTTCATATTCCGGTCGGCAGTTTCATCTTTGGTACCCGTTTGCAGCCAGATCTTTAAATCTGGTTTGCTTGCTGTATTACGGATGATAGAATGCATAATACGGTCGTTATCAGTATAGCCTTTACCCAATTCCTTAGTCCTCCACCAAAATGACCCCGAGAATACACCTACCTTGTCAAACACTTCAGGGTAACGCCAGGTGATATCCATAGCGGATAATCCGCCTAAAGAAAACCCCGCAAAGGCAGTCGAATTAAAATCAGCTATGCCTGTCACTTTTTTAATGGCAGGCAATAATTCGGTAACAATAAATTTGGTATATGCAGCCGCTTTAGCGCCGCGTTGTTTAAAATCAGGGATTCCGGCCGTACCATACTCCTGTACGCGCTCGTCGCCGGCATGAATAGCTGCAACCAGTACAGGTTTTATGGCTCCGTAGTTATATAAATTTTCGAGGCTCGCTTTTATCCTCAGGTTATCCGCTTCCTGTCCATCGTTCAGCAATAACAGGTTAACGGGTTCGCTTACCTCACTTTCTTCAGGTAGTAATAATGTTATGGTAACCCCTCTTTTCAGAGCGTCAGAATCAATTGCTATTTTGGTTTCTGTCAGGGTCATTTCGTTCTCAATCCAGCTCAAATACATCACTTCAAAATATTATAAAGGAGGCAAAAATAGGTTTTATCCATTTATGAAATGACATTATGTGAATAATTTGACAGAATGTTGTCTTTTTAAATCAAAGCATTTAACTTACACATATTAAAGCAGCTACACTTTGACAGAACAATATCACAAATGGTATTCGCATAGCCTGGGCCTCGACGTGGAGATGCTGGTATTCGGCACACGCGGTTACCCGGTCATACTCTTTCCGACCTCGCAGGGCAGATATTTTCAAAATAAAGATGAAGGTCTGATCGACTCGGTGCGATGGTTTGTGGATGAAGGCTTGGTAAAAATTTACTGCCCTGATAGCTTCGATTGGCTCACCTGGTACAACAAAGGCATCTCCCCTGCCGACCGGGCAAGGAATTACAATTTTTATGATAAAATGCTTTATGATGAACTGGCTCCCTGGGCCATGCACGAAACTGGTGTATGGAAAGTAGCCACGGCAGGGTGCAGTTTTGGTGGTTACCATGCAGCTAATTTCGCGTTAAAACACCCGGATAAAGTGGGCCACCTGTTCAGCATGAGCGGGGCGTTTGATATTAAGCAGTTTGTTAATGGATTTTATAACGATGATGTGTTTTATAATAATCCGCCTGATTTTCTGCCCGGCAGCAATCAGCCGGAGTTATGGCAGATGAACATCATCCTGGGTACTGCCGAACATGATATTTGCAGGCCGGATAATGACCATTTATCAAACATTTTACGGCAGAAAAACATTAATCATTGGCTGGATATTCGCGGCATAGGCAGCCACGACTGGCCCATGTGGAAGGCAATGTTTCCGCATTATTTGAGTATGATTTAGTGACCGGTGACCGGTTAATCAGTGATCAGTTTTTTCTTTTAGGGTTTAGAAATTAGGATTTAGAATTTTAAACAACATACCATGAAAAAAATAGGCATTCTTTTCGGTCAGGAAAATTCATTCCCTCATGCTTTTGTTGAACGGATCAACCAGAAGGCAGAAAAAAATATATCGGCAGAGTTTGTACGCATCGACAAGGTGCTGCAGGCCGAGCCATTAGATTATGCGGTAATCATCGACCGTATATCGCAGGACGTACCATTTTACCGGGCGACCTTAAAAAACGCTGCTATCTGTGGTACAGCAGTGATCAACAACCCGTTTTGGTGGAGTGCCGATGAGAAATTTTTCAATAATGCGCTGGCGGTGAAAATTGGCGTGCCTGTACCTAAAACAGTTATCCTGCCATCAAAAGATTTGCCTAATGACACAACAGATCAATCCTTTCGCAACCTGGCTTACCCACTGGATTGGGAAGGCATATTTAAATATGTGGGTTTCCCTGCTTATATGAAACCATTTGACGGCGGCGGCTGGAAGGAAGTTTACAAAATTTCCAGCATGGATGACCTGTGGCCAAAATACGATCAGACCAAACAATATGTGATGATGCTGCAGGAGGAGATCATTTTTGACGATTACTTCCGCTGCTATTGCATCGGTGGCAAGCACGTGCGCATTATGCAATACGAGCCCCGCAACCCGCATCACTTGCGCTATGAACATGGCAAACAGCCTGCCGAAAAGAAATTGCTGGAAAAAGTTAAGGATTATGTAATCAAACTGAATAAATATTTAGGCTACGATTTCAATACCGTTGAGTTTGCTATAAGAGGTGGCGTACCATATGCCATTGACTTCTGTAACCCGGCTCCTGATGCCGAAGTGACCAGCGTAGGCCAGGAAAATTTTGACTGGGTAGTGGAAACCGCTGCTGATTATGCTATTGAACGTGCCAAAAAGCAAAAAGACGGCATGGATAATTTAACCTGGGGCGAATACATAAAAACATCCGCAGCCCATCAGCCGCTATTGGAGCACGAGAAAAAAGTAGAAAAGAAGGCAGGCAAAAAAGAAGCTGCTACAGGGAAAATAGATCACGAAATACTGGCTGAAGGAACGATTAAGAATAATGTTCCCAAGAAAGCAGCTGCGAAAACACCTGCGAAAACACCTCCAAAAACAGCGACAAAAGTAGCTGCTAAACCAAAGGCTCCGGCAAAAAAATGATATTGCATCCCTTATAGCGATGGGTTTGAAACCCATCGCTATAAGGGATAACTAAACCAAAACCAATTATGAACGAGTTTACCTTAGGTGTTGAAGAAGAATTTATGGTGATAGACCCTGTGAGCAGGGAGCTAAAATCGCACGAACAAAAAATTGTTGAAGGCGCACAAAAAATACACGAAGACCAGGTAAAGGCCGAAATGCACCAGGCGGTGGTGGAAGTGGGCACACACATTTGTCGCAATACTGATGAGGCCCGCAAAGAAGTAACCAAATTGCGGGGAACAGTAGCACAACTGGCCGGAAAACTCGGGCTGCGCATTGGTGCAGCCGGGACACACCCTTTTTCACATTGGCAGCACCAATTGATCACCGATCATCCCCGCTATTTTGAGATCGTGGATGAAATGCAGGAGGCGGCGCGTTCAAACCTGATCTTTGGTTTACACGTGCATGTGGGTATCCAATCGCGCGATTTGGCCGTACATATCGCTAACCAGGTACGTTATTTCTTGCCACACGTTTATGCACTTTCTACCAACTCTCCATTCTGGGAAGGTCGGAATACCGGGTTCAAATCTTTCAGAACCAAAGTATTCGACAAATTTCCCCGTACTGGAATACCCGATTATTTCAACAGTATTGAGGAATACGACCGCTACATTAAACTGCTGGTAAAAACCAATTGTATCGACAATGCCAAAAAAATATGGTGGGATATTCGTGTTCATCCATTTTTTGAGACCATTGAGTTCCGTATTTGCGACTGTCCTATGTTGATTGATGAGACCATGGCTTTCGTGGCCTTATTCCAGGCTTTGTGCGCCAAATTGTACAAGCTTCGCCAACAAAACATGTCGTTTATTACGTATAACCGGGCGTTGATCAACGAGAACAAATGGCGCGCTGCACGCTATGGAATCGATGGTAAAATGATCGACTTTGGTAAGGAACTGGAGGTAAATACCCGCGCGCTGGTATTAGAATTGCTGGATTTTGTAGATGATGTAGTAGACGAATTAGGTTGCCGCGAAGACCTGCAATATGTACATAAAATACTGGAACACGGTACCGGCGCCGACCGCCAACTGGCGGTTTACCAGCAAAATAGTAACTTTGCAGACGTGGTAGATTATATTACGTCACAAACTTTAAAAGGAATTTAGAATAGATGTGAGATATGAGATTTGAGATATAAGACTTAGCAAGGAGCTTTTTGTCTCACATCTCAAATCTCATATCTCATATCTCAGCATAAAATGATGAATGAAATAAAAGTAGCCATATTAGATCTGTACGATGGGATACCCAATGAGGGTATGCGTGGGTT
>JAFAKI010000216.1 GCA_019235595.1 Mucilaginibacter sp.
CAGGTCGGTGAATGGTCGGAGCTGCTTGAAGATATGGGCTACGCTTTCGGTGGTGGCAATGATGAGGACGATGCGAGGAAACGAAGGAAGCGCGGAATAGGGCGGTAATATACTTTATCGATGAGAATTAGGCTTAGATTTTTGTGCCGACAAAGTTTATTCAATGGCATAGGGGGGCGGCTGCGGCAGGCGGTTTCATTCCATCACGCGCTACCGCGCTATATTCATTCCATCGTCAGCCTCGCCGCGAAAGCAAAACTGAAGCTTGTTTCACCGCGCAACAGATTTGCCAATTGACCTGGCTGAAGAAAAATCAAAACCGGCATTGGCCTGCCACAAAACTGATTTACATTTTCGCCTTTCAAAGCAAAGATAGCACAGCCGAATAAACCGTCAAGGGTAATACAAGCCCCGCTGATAGAAGCGTGGCCCTTGACAGTTTACCTGGCTATGTGCTTTTGGTTGCTTACAAAGGTGAAAATGACCTAGTATGCTCACAAGGGTCATTTGTTTTCGAGCTTTTCAACTGCATTAACGACCAGGCCCTCGTGACCAGTTCCATTCCTCACCATCATCCTGCTCACGGGAAATGTCTCTAAAGTGGTTGGCTATATAGGATATTTCATGTTCCATCCATCCGGGCAAATCATCTGCGAGAAAAACCAATTGTTTTTGCTGAATGCTCAATAGCGACCGAATATCTGACGGATTTTTTGATGTGAGGAGTACTTCCAGGTTATCAAACCGGTCTGCAAAATATTGCAGATTTTTTAAGCCTTCGGTGTAGTTGAATCGGATGCTCTCGTTGTCGACGAAGTGGCCTCCAGACTTGACACGCTTTTTTACCCTATCCATTGATTGCGGAATACCACTTATAGCCAAATAGATCATATTGGCAGCATAGCCATTATTTTGAAAGCGAATAACGGTGTCCATAAGGCTATGATCGCGGAAATTGGTTTCAAGTACAAAATCAGCTTTACCTTTTATAGCCTGATGAACACAATCGAGAAAATATTGATTAAGTGCATAATGAATACTTTCGGATGGAAGATCCGGATATTGCTTTTCAATTTTTGCACTTTCCTTGTCAGGATCAAAAATAAATGCACCATTGGGAGCGAACGTCTTGGATAAGGTTGATTTACCTGCTCCATTCGGCCCCGCTATTATAAGTAACTGGGGTTGTTCCAACATAGTTAAAGAATTTTGATGAATTGAGGTTCGCCGTTAGGTCTAACGCGAACAAGTTCTTTGCGGTCACGATACTCGTGAACCATGAAATCCGTAGACGGACAAAGAGTTTCATCAAAATAGGTTATGTAGGAATTTTTGGCCCATGCAGCATTTTTGAGTTGCTCATCGATGGGTTTAACGCTCTCCTGCAGTTCTTCAATCGACATTTCGAAGACGGATTTTTTTGAAGATTTAACTGCGGTGCGCATGGGGTAATGTGTTGTTCTCATACAAATATAATAAATTTTATGGTAGCGATTTTAATAAGAAGTTAATACAACCCAGGAACTGCCATTGCAGTTCTTGATAGGATGCGGCTGTTAGACCGCTATCAACTTTTGTTTTAATAAAGCCATGTCTTCGCCGACTGTCCTATCGAGTATTTTTGCGTAATGTTGAGTGGTACGGATATTCTTATGCCCGAGCATTTTTGATACGCTTTCGATGGACACACCATTAGCCAGCGTTACTGTCGTCGCGAATGTATGCCGGGCGATGTGATAAGTCAATTCTTTGGTTATCCCGCAGGCATCGGCTATCTCCTTTAGGTAGCTATTCATTTTTTGGTTACTCAATACCGGCAGCAGCAAACCCTCATCTACGCACTGGGGGTGATCTTCGTATTTTGCTATCAGTTCAAGTGCCAGTGGCAATAACGGCACCCTTGAATCGGTGTCAGTTTTCTGTCGGCTGGTGTAAATCCATTTTTGCCCGTCAATGCCTGGTACAATCTCCGAACGCTTTAACTTTTTTACATCCGCATAGGCAAGACCAGTATAACAGCTAAACAGGAAAATATCCCTAACCTGTGATACCCGGTCGCTGACCAATTTCTTGCTCGCCAATGTTTCGATTTCCTCGGTATTCAGAAAATCGCGTTTGACTTCTTTGACCTTTGGTTTGTATTTCACGAATGGGTCTTTATCCAGCCAGCCGTTCGCAATACAGATCAGGATGATTTTTTTGAAATTTTTCAGGTACTTTACGGTCGAATTGTTGTTGCAATTCCTTTCAGACCGCAGGTAAAAATCGTACGAGGTGATAAATTCATGGTCGATGCCATGAATGTCTATGTCATTGACCTGGTATTTCCATAGCAGAAATGCTTTGGTATGTTTCAGGCTGGTTTCATAGCGGTCATAGGTGCCTTTGGAATATTCCTTTCCAATTAAAGCCTTAACTTGTTTGTTGTGTTCCTCGAAAATGGGTACGAGCATTTTACCGACCGGCACTTCATTTTTGCCCAACAGCCTGTTTTTAAGGTTGACCGCAGTAAGCGGCAGTTTCTTTTCAATCATGGTTTGGTGCACTTCGTACACCTCGTGTTCCAGGGTTTTCAGGTAGGCATTGACCGATCTGACCTCTTCGCTGGTTCCGTTCAGTTTCTGACGGTTTGTACTCCATTGACTTGGGTTGACATAGCGTTTAGAGGAGATTTCGATACGTGCGCCGTCGATGGTGATGCGCAGGTAGATTGGGGCGAGGCCCTCGGTGTTCATTTTTGATCTCTTTACATAAAAGAGCAGTCCAAAAGATTTGTTCATCGCAAAAGCTTTTTAAGTGAATAAAATTAGTTACTTAATACGCTGACGTCAAGATGTTTACTTATTAAACAGGTTGATATACAGCGACTTGTAAGCTTTCCGGTGACCTGAGATTTTCCATTAAATAGGTCACCCACAGGTCACCGGAAGGATGCGATTTTTTGGTTTATTTTGGCGATGGCCACAAATGAAAAACGCCGTAAATCATTAGTTTACAGCGCTTTTGGCTTCCTTTGAAATATAACTTGCGGAGAGAGAGGGATTCGAACCCTCGATACCCTTTAGGGGTATACACACTTTCCAGGCGTGCTCTTTCGACCACTCAGACATCTCTCCGGATTATATAATATTCTTTTCTTTTAAGTATCGATAGCCTTCTTTTGACTTATAAAACCTTTCTCTTTGGAACGCGAAGCTACGACTTGCATGTTCTTCTACAAAATGGATTATAAAAGGCCTCCTGTACTTTGTTGATGGCACTTGCCCACTATTATGTTTCAGGAGACGTTTATTAACATCTTCTGTACTTCCATAATAGTATTTACTATCTTTTAAACTTTTTAATATATAACTATAATACAATTTATTCTTATTCGAATCCTCGATACCCTTTAGGGGTATACACACTTTCTCCAAAGGAGTCCTTCGGGCCAGGCGTGCTCTTTCGACCATCTCCAAAGGAGTGCCTTTGGCATCAGACATCTCTCCGGAAAACAGGATTGCAAATGTATAACAATTGCGCCGAATATCGAACAGGAATAACATAATCATTACGTGTCAACATGCTTTTTCTAAGGAGCTCTGAATAAATAATAATGCCCACTGCGCCTGCTTTTTTATTTGTAGAAATTTATATTTGATAACCGATTCTAAAATCCAAATAACACCTATGAAAACTACTCTTGATAAGGCTACAAGGGATGAATTGATCACAAGAATACAGAACCTGAACGAAAACAGCCAGGCGCAATGGGGTAAAATGAATGTTTCCCAAATGATCCGCCATTGTACAGAATGGGAGGATCTGGCCTCAGGGAAAATGAAGTGTAAGCAGGTTTTTGTTGGACGCCTGTTCGGCAAAATGGCATTGCGGAGTGTGTTAAAAGATGAAACACCGTTGAAAAGAAATACACCTACTGCACCAGAACTTAAAACTACAGGAAACGGTGATGTAAGTGCGGAAAAAGAAAAATGGATCAGCAAACTGAAAGAGCAAGGGCAATTTTCGCACGATGGTATCGTGCACCCTTTCTTTGGTAAAATGACCTTGGAGCAAGTTGGTGTCATGGATTATAAACACATCGACCATCACCTGCGTCAGTTTGGGTGTTAAAAAGCAGCTATAAATAATACTACGAATGCCTACTGCTTTTTTACAACGGTCAGATTGCCATCGTCAAAACTGGCAGTTACGACACGATTGGCGAAAAGCAGGCGTCCAGGTTCAGCATTAACCAGTTGTTTAAGCGTGTTTATTACCAGTTCCAGAACATTCGCCCGTTTTAAGCCGGTAGTTGCCTCGGTTGGGAGTGTTAAATATTTGTTTGCCCTGATGGGTTGATAATCTATTTCGCCGGCCCAGTCGTCGTCGTCTGCGTCATAAACTTCGGCACCCGTTATGTAAACCATATAATTTTTACCCGACTGCATCATGCCGAAATTAATAGCGACAATGTCAGAGCCCGGAGGGTTTTCTTTTTCAACTTTTTTTATCCAATCTGAAATTTGTTCTGTAAGGTTCATGTGCTTATAGCTGTGTGATAAGAGATCAGCCACATAAATATACAAAATTTAGGTTTCGGTACTTCGCCCAAATTGAAAGAAAATGTTAAAAATTTCAACCGAAGTGCCTCATATTTTTGAAAAGTCGGTAAGCGTTTTGCTTGAATTTACAATAAGCTGTACTGCCCAGCTTGTGATAACAATTGCGCCGATCAGCCCGCTCAGGTCATCTAACCAGAAAATATTGTAATACCAGCCAATGCTTAAAGCAACAATAGCTGTAAGGCTTGTTAAACCATCAGCAAGTACATGAAGATAGGCTGCCTTGATATTTTGATCGTGGTGACTATGGTTATGGTGCAGCATTTTAGCGCTTGTTGCATTCACAATCAAACCTATCACGGCTACAATAATGGCGTCTCTAAACTTAACGGCAACCGGATGTATAAGTCGGTTGATCGACTCGATGGTCATAAATATTGCTATAAATTGTAAAACAATTGCGCTTGTAAAACCTGAAAGGGAGAGGACTTTCTCTTTCCGGAAGCTGTATTTTGAAGACTGCTCAAATTTCCGCGTAAACAGGTAAGCCAACCATGTTAAACCAATCGCAAAAACATGCGTTGACATGTGCCAGCCCTCAGCGGTCAGCGCCATCGAGTTGCTGTAGTAGCCAATTACGATTTCCAGTATCATTACTGCGACGGTTAACGACACCACCCATTTGCTGGCATTCTCATAATCTGCAGAGTGATCGTGCGGAGTTTCTTCCTCTTTTGCAGACGCATTATGTATAACGTTCTTTGTATCGGATGCAAGATCGCTGAGGTTGTCCCTCATTTCTGTTATCCATTCCGCATTAACATCGAGTGGGTTTCGTTTGGAGATGGCGGTTATTGTTTTTGCGGGATAGCCTATGTAAAAAAAGCCAAGCAATTTATCCTTGGGCTGCAATCCAAAAAACGGCTTTGCTTCCTCAAAATAGGTGATTCCGGCCGTTGTCCAATAAGAGCCAAGTCCATAGGCAGTCACTGATAAGAACATATTTTCTACGGCGCATGCAACGGCCTCAATTTCTTCTATTTCAGGAAGTTTATCCGAATCATCGCGTCGCATACCAATAGAGATGACATGCGAGGACATTAGTGGGTACTCGCGCATTTTGCGATGGCGGTCTTCATTATATTTTTCTCCGGCATAGAGATGATACAAATTTGCCTGAAGATCGCCGAAATATTTTAAGCCCTCTCCAGTGAATACTTTGAACCGCCAGGGCTCTGTTTGCTTGTGATTTGGGGCGCGGATAGCGTTTTCAAGTATTTGCTTTATGATCTCATCGGGCACCTGTTTCCCGCGTATATACTGGTAAGGATAAATACTACGGCGGTGCTTTACAATTTGGTTGAATTGTCCTACGTCGTAGGGATAGTTTCCATTTATTTCCATCGTTCACTAAACTAAATCAACTTGCTTTTTGTTGACAGGTAAAAAACCGACATTTTTCGGTACTTTCAGTTTATGAAATTTTTTGAAGGCATTGATATTTCAACCAAAGATTTTTCAACGGTACTCTCAGCTCCGCACCGCCATAACTACTTTGAACTATTGTATATTCTAAACGGTGAGGGTGTTCATATCGTAAACGAAAGCAAGTTTAACTACGCACCGGGGGCTTTATTTCTATTAACCCCTGAAGATGTACATACGTTCCGGCCAATCAGCGAAACAAAGAGCTGTATTATTGATTTTACCAGTACTCTATTTACAAGACGAAGGGGAAGTGATGCTGAACGCGCTGAACTTTCGGAGTTTTTCCCCCGATTGGAATATGTCTTTCAGCAATACAGGCTTGCACGGGGCAATTTATTAGAAGGAAGAAAGGAATCCCTCCTGTTAGAAAGCCTTATTAAACAATTGATTACCGAAAAGGAGTCGGCTTCCGTTTACACGGATATAATTGTTCAGAGTGTCGTTTTTTTACTCCTTCAATTGCTTGCCAGAATAATCGACGAAAAAAGCACAACTCCGACAGGGTTACCTTTAAAAAATCGGGTGCATGAAATATTGGGTTATATCCATGAACATATCTATAGTAAAGAATTATTGAAGATCGACGGCATTGCCAGGTGTTTTCATCAGACATCAGACAATATTAACCGTTATTTTAAAAAGGAGACGGGGACAACCATTAAGCATTATATCAGCCAGTATAAAATCAAATTAGCAGAGAGCAGGTTAATATATACGGATTTATCCGTGGCAGAAATTGCCGATGAGTTGCAGTTCACGGACGAAAGCCATCTGAATAAGATATTTAAAAAGTATCGTGGGCAAACTGCAAAGGCCTTTCAATCAAGCCATCGCGGATAACGTGGCGACAATTAGGTGCCAGATAGACTGTAACTTTATCGTTATTTTCCTGACCAAATTTGATTTCTGGTCAATAAGTTTCGGAACTTAGTCCGAAATAAAAGCTACCAATATGGAAAACAGAACCGCTCTTTTAGTGATGGATATGCAAGCCGGGATTGTATCACGCTTACCGGATGCAACTATCGTGTTAAGTAATGTGGGTAAGGCGATTGCCGCAGCACGCCATAAGAACATTCCCGTAATATATGTTGTTGTAGGATTCAGGCAGGGTGCTCCTGAGATCAGTCCGAATAACAAAAGCTTTGCCGCCGGAAAAGAAATGTTCGCAGGGATTAATATGCAGGAGTTTATGGCTGTTCACCCGGATGTTGCGCTACAGGAAGGTGAAGTAACAGTGATCAAACGCCGCATAAGCGCATTTACGGGCAGCGATCTGGAAGTGGTGCTGCGATCATCCGGCATTAATCATATGGTATTAACCGGAATAGCAACCAGTGGGGTGGTATTGTCTACCGTTCGTGAAGCCGGCGATAAAGATTACCAATTAACCGTTTTAGCCGATGCCTGCGGCGACGCTGATGAAGAAGTACATCGTGTGCTGACGACCAAGGTTTTTCCCCGCCAGGCTGACGTGCTGACGGTTGATGAATGGATTAACCAGTAATTGCGTTACTTTTTCAGCGTGATCAACAATATCCCATGCGATGGAATTTTGCAAGGCAGGCTTTTTAGTTGTCTGCCCAAATTCCTTTTCTGCCAGAGGTCTCGCACATCGTAGGCTGAATTTGCGCTGACGGACGAGAATTGAAAATCGAAGCTTTGTTCAGTACCAGTTGGGTTGAGCAGGCCAACAGCAACCCGGCCATCATGCAACTCTTTTGTCCAAACTTCTACTTTATTATCCAGGGTAAGTTTCAGGTTGGCGGCTTTACCTAAAGCATCCTGATCAATAGCTATTACCTCATTGTTTGTCAGGAGCGACAGGGTAAACGGATCAATATGCTCCACATTGGCACCGATAAATAGCGGAGCGCTTAGCAAACACCACATGCTCATCACGGTACGTTGCTCTTCTTTACTCAGGTGGTTGCTGTTCCCTTCGCGGCTTTCAGCGCCTACTGCACCTATTTGTAAAATGTCCGGATCGTTCCATCTGCCGGGTTGCACATATTCCGATTTATCAGCGAGTTTTTTAAATGCAGCGTAAACCGATGCCCAATTGTCACGCACATCATCACCTGTTCGCCATAACTGACCGCCGGTTTTATACCCCCATTTCCAAACATCGCCCATCCCGTACTGGCAAAGCGAGAAGATGATATCTCTGTGCTGATCTTTTAATGCATCGCCCATTAATGTGTAGGGTTTCATCATTTCTTCTTCCGAATTGTCTTTGGCAAACACGCCGTAGCTGCACCAGTCGTATTTAAGGTAATCAAAACCTACTTTGGCAAAATATTGGGCATCCTGTAATTCATGGCCATAGCTTCCGGCAACACCGCCGCAGGTAAGCGGGCCAGGAGAACTGTAAATGCCCACTTTAAAGCCAAGATCATGTATCTGTTTTACTGTTTGCTCAATGTTTTTATAGTGCTGATTAGGCAACAGCTTCCCATCGCCATCGCGCAGGCTGCCTTTTCTGTCGGGTAGATTATTCGGCCCTTCATGATATTGATAAACATCCTTATTTACCTTGTGATTTAATTGTTCCCACACCGGGTCTTTATCATCAGGTTGATTGGTCCAGGGATCATCAATTTCCAGAACGCTCCAGCCGTATTGATCAAGGCCATAATGTTTCATCAGCTTGGCAGTTTTTAAAATATCACCCTCTTTCGCCTTTCTACCATAACTATACCAACTGCTCCAGCCCATAGGGGGGGTTAGCGCTAACTGCTCTCCCGCTACAATGGTAAAATATTTCTTTGCCGAACCGCTTTTGTTTGAGGCGCTTAATTCGATCCGGAATTTGCCCTTTTCAACAACGCTGCCCGAAATGATTCCGTTGCCCTTGTTATAACTTACACCTTTAGGCAGATTCCCAGCATTTATCTGCATCGGCCTTGAACCACTCACCGGGATAGTATAAAAGAAATATTTCCCCGGTCTCACACCAAAAAATTCCGGACTATTGATCTGTGGTTTTTGCTGCGCAATGGCAAGCGTATGAATAAAAATCATGCATAGCATGAACATAAAAGATTTTACCGGGCGAATTGTTGACATAGTTGGATGAAGAAAAGTTTACAATCCAAATCTACTAAAGAGAAGGTAAAAAAATAGTTCTCTGTGAACCCTGTGATTTTCCTTTTTGCTCTCTGTCGTAAAATTAAACTAGAAAGGACACTAAGAAGTTACACACAAAGACCGGATAGCATTCACTAATCCACAAACTCGCTAATTCACTAATTATGCAACCACTCCACCCATCAGCGGATCAGTATAACTGATTTGCCCGGTTTCAACATGGCCTGCATACCGTTTTTCGAATGTTTGATGACCGACAGTCTTTACGCTGAAATCATACCAATGATGACTTTTCTCCAGGTTCAAAACTACCGAGATCTTGCCGGATGCCGGTACCATACGCTGATGATTATTAGCCTTATAAGCGTTATCCTTAATCTCAATAGTTTGAGGTTTATTGGTTTGATTGCTGATCTCAACAATCACATTGCCGGTTAATTTCTTGCTATCGGTCAATGCACGCTGGTAATCAAAGTGAATGTGCACAGCCGGGTCTTCAGCATTACCTTTAAATTCGCGGTAAAAACCATTTGGCCCATACACTCTTAGATGATAATTCTTGTCTTCAAAATTCTCTATTGGCCAGTTGTCGGTTAAAGTATCGCCCGCAGTTAAGCCATAGGCC
Organism: Mucilaginibacter sp.; assembly: GCA_019235595.1. Taxonomy (GTDB): domain Bacteria; phylum Bacteroidota; class Bacteroidia; order Sphingobacteriales; family Sphingobacteriaceae; genus Mucilaginibacter. The sequence continues at coordinate 9,748 of JAFAKI010000216.1, forward strand.
CAGGTGCGCAGGTTCTCGAATTTGCCGTTGGTTTGTTTATAGCTTCCAGGGGCATATACATTAAACGGGGCTCCCACAGCCTTATCGCCCCAAATTTCGTTGCCCGCAGTAAATTCTATATCAAATGATTTTTTATCGGCGCTCAGTATGCCATCTACATGTAATTCATACGGTATAGCACAAGAAGGCCGCGTGCCTTTTTCCTGTTTTGGCAAGTAAGGCGAACTATGTGGCTCGTGATTAGCCTGGGCAATCTCCTCTTTGGCTAAAAGCTTATAGTCAGTTGGCAATTTTCTGAACTGCGCTTTATGTATTCCTTCTACAAACTCATTCCTTTTCAGAAATGAAGGATTTTTAATTTCCTCCGCCTGATACGGCCTGAAAACTGAAGTCAGGTTGCCACAAACGGTTCTGCGCCAGTCGCTGATATTGGTTTCTACTATTTTCTTTCCTGTTTTTTTGTATAAGAAATGCTCCAAAAATTGCAGGGTAGAAGTATGGTCGAACACCTCTGAGTTTACATATCCGCCCTTGCTCCATGGTGAGGCGATCACCAGCGGTACACGGAAACCCAGACCGATAGAGCACTCCCGGTCAAACGGTTCAGGGAAGCCCTTGCGGTCTTTTTCCTGCTCAAGCGTTACATAATCAACGCGGGTATCCAAACCCTTTGACACTTTTCCCGTTTCTGGTCTACCCGAATGCGGTGCAGTGAACGGTGGCACATGGTCGAAATAACCATCGTTTTCATCATAGGCTAATATGAAGATGGTCTTCTTCCAGACCTCGGGATTTTGCGTCAGGATATCCAAAACTTCCGACACATACCAAGCGCCATACCAGGCTGAGCTTGGGTGATCGCTAAAATGTTCAGGGGCGCTAATCCATGATACAGTGGGCAATTTCCCCTTCTTAACATCCTCCCTGAACTGGTACAGCACATCGCCTTTTGGTACCTGCATCTCGCGCTCGGTGCCGTTGTCGTTATATTTTAAAGTGATCAGTTCGCGGTGATCAGGATCATTGGCATTGGTGTCAAAAGCTTTGCGGTGAATGCTTTTTTCGTGGTCAGATAAAGCATCAAATTGCCCGGTTTTATATAGTTCCTTTTCTTTGTTCACACTTGCCAGGTAATCCTGCAGATCTTTCAACTCATGTTTCAAATGATCGATATGTGCGTCACCCGCAGGCAACGAAGCGATCTTTTTCTGCAGTTCATCTATTTTTTGAGGTAACTGGGCTGATCTTTTTTCCAGAGCTTCGATATGTTTCGGATGTAGATGAATATTGTACTGACCAAAAAATTCGAGCGGGTTATCCTGGAAGTTAGACAGCCATGGATCTTCATCACCCTCAAAACCGGTATCGATAGCAACCTCATTCTGATAACATTTCCACGAGATGCCGTTTTCTTCAAGACGCTCCGGGAAAGTTTTCCATTTTAAAGTGCCGTAATCCATATCATCGTTCCACACGTGCGCCCTTGAATTTTCGTGCTGTTCAGGACGTACCGTTCCCGTCCAGAAAAAGAGCCTGTTTGGATTGGTGCCGGTTAGCGATGAGCAAAAATTCTGATCACAAACGGTAAAAGCGTCCGCCAGTGCATAATAAAAGGGAAGGTCTTGACGATTGTGGAAGCCCATTGTCAGTGGCATATGGCTGTATTCTTCAATGCTGTTCTTTTTCACGTTCAGCCATTGGTCATACCGGCCATCGTTGCGGGCATTTACCTGGTTGGCCCACGAGTGTGGCAGAGAACTCATCCAGGTGGCTTTGGTGTTTTTTATATCGAGGTGGAAAGGCGCATAGGTTTCACCTTCGGTGTTCGACTGCAGCCACACTTTATTTTTATTTGGCAGATCGATGGCGCGCGGATCATTATAACCACGCACACCCTGTAATGTGCCGTAAGTATGGTCGAAAGAGCGATTTTCCTGCATCAATATCACGATGTGCTCAGCATCCATGTAGGTACTGCCCTCGGGTGCATTGATAGCCATTGCCTTCTGTATAGAAGCAGGGATGATATTAGCCAGTCCGGTTGCCCCAGCAAGCAGAGCTGCTTTTTTTAGGAAATCTCTTCTTGTGTCATTCATTTTTTATAGCTGTTATAAAGGTTGTAGATGTTGTAAGTGTTATAAAAGTTGGATAACGGCTATATTTTGCAATCTATTTTAAAGGCTCCACATTTACAACCTTTATAACCATTATAACCTTTACAACTAACGAGAAGCAAAATACTGTTCACATAGCCCGAATGATAAAGTCATACCATTACCGCCCAGACCGTTAATAACAGTCACACCCGGTTCTGTTTCAACGATGAGTTCGGTTTGGCCATTCATCATCTTCGGGTAAATGCCATGCCACGACTGCATCAACTGCCAGTCCTTAAAATTGGCGAACGTATGTAAGTATTCGGTTATCAGATTGTTAATAAAAGTTTTATCAAATGGATCGTGTACCAAACCATATTCGTGTGAATCGCCGATGGTAAGCTCACCGCCACCGTTTTGCGAAACCATTACATGGATACCCCATTTCAGGTATTCTCCGTATTGTTCCTCGTACCTTTTGCGCAGGGCAGGTAACGAAGGAGCGACCTGGAAGCCGGGATAATGGATCATCGATAACCCGCCACACAGTGACGGGCCTATTCGCCAGCCATCAGGCTGGGCCACCAAACGCATCATTTGAAGTTTGCACTTGGTGATATTTGTTTCGAGAAACAAGGCAGGATATAATGTCTCAAAATCGGCGCCGCTGCAAACAAATATTTCATCAGCCTGCCAGCTGCGGTCGCCAGAAAATACAGATGGATGCTCTATTTTATTGATTGCGGTATTCCAGTGAAACTCGACGCCGTATTTTTCAGCTAAGTAGGCTGCTATTTGGCCAACTGCGACTCTCGATTCGATGATCATTTCCTCACCGCTCCATAAAGCACCTTTTAAACCATTTTGGTTTACAGCAGGTGATTTTTCTAAAGCTTGCGCAGGAGTGAGCATGGCGCAATCGCGGTATAATTTGTTTGCTTCTACGTACTCTGCCATCACCTGCAACTCGTCGTCACGATAAGCCAGGTGCAATGAGCCTACTTCGTTGTGCCAGATGTTGGCCTCGGTACATACTTCTTTATAAATGCTTCGCGAAAGCATTGCCCGCTCAAATAGCGGACCGGTTTGCTGGCCTATTGGCCATACCATCCCAAAGTTACGGATGGATGCGCCAACGGCACGTTCGTTACGTTCAAAAACGGTTACGCGGTAACCCCTTATGGCCAATGCACGGGCAGTGGCGAGGCCCACAATTCCGGCGCCAATAACTATGGCCGAGGAATTCTTCATACAGGTAAAATATTCAGTTGTTCTTGTTGATCTGTTTTGTCTTTACGGGCGCTGCGCAAAAAGTACAGCAGCGATAAGGTGGCGCATATGCCGCCGATTACGGCAACCGCCAGCACGGCATCTTTAAAAAACATACCCCAGCTAATGGTAGGTTGCCCCAGTTCTTTTACTATGAGTACACTTACGCTACCCAAATACCCCATAGAGTCGGCAACATAAATTATAAAGCCCACATTGCCTTTGTAATGAAACGATGCTAACAAACGCTCAAAGAAAACAGCATTATAAGGCACGTAGCCCAGGTAAAGTCCCAGCCCGGCAAGTGTCATCCAAACCATTGGACTGATTATGTTGAAAGTAAATAATACCGTCCCGATGCCGATCAGCACACAGCCTGAAATGATCATGAGGTGTATTACACTGAAAGCCTTCAGATTCTTTTTGATCAGAATAAGTAAGCTCATTGCAACAAGCACCACTACAGATATAATAGTGTCTATTTTGGTGTAGATAGTATTGTCTTTTATACCCATGCTGTTCCATATTTCCACTTCGAAGCTATCGCGTACGTCACGCATAATAGTAAGCAGTACATAAATGATAAGCGTAAGAATAATACCCGGCAAAAATCTTTGCAAAAAGCTTCTACGTTCTGCAGCATCCATTGGCAAACGTTTGGTACGCAGCCGAATGTCCTCAGCGGTAGGCGGAGGCATTAGTTCAAGCATAAACACAAATAATAATAATGGCACAACGAATAACGCGCCGGTGATAAAAGGCATGGAGTATTCGCTGATGTGAAACGAGCCCATCAGCATCCGCGCAACAGTCTTTACAAAACCAGAAGCAAAGATTAAGCTGATGGACAAAACCGCAGCCATAAACTCGGTGGATTTACGCCCTTCGAGATAGCCGAACACCAGTCCCCATATCAACCCCAACGGGAAGCCGTTAATAAATAGACAAATTATATTATACGGTGCTGGTATTATAGAAAAAAGCAATAAGGCTAACCAAGCTATGCCAATTAGCATCAAAATATATTTTGAACGCTGACCTGGTTTTAGCTCAGAAATGAATTTTACGCCATAAAACTTACTTAAGGTATAACCAATAACCTGGGCAATTACCAGCCATACTTTGTAATCGACATGAAAATATTGCTGACCGGTAAAAGTACCTGCTGCAAATGCTTTGCGGAAGGCGTACATACAAGTATATGCCCCGAAAGACGAGATTGCAGCCATAACCGATAACAGCCCGTAGGGCCATTTAGCTACTTTTTGTCTGCACTGATCAATCAGCTTCATGCTTATTGTTTGATGATATCCAGTACCTCAGCAATATTGTCGATGATATGAGTGGGATGATATTTTTCCAGCTCTTCTCTTGTAAATATACCAGTTGTAACGCCAATAACGTACTTACATCCTACACTTTGTCCTTCACGAACGTCAACTTCTGTATCGCCCAGTTTAACTACTTCCAACGGATCTGTTATGTCGGCTTCCTGCATAATTTTCTCAATCATGAAAGGGTGCGGACGGCCCAGCTCTACTTCGTCTGAACCAATCAGGTAATCGATCAGGCCTTTCTCGTGCCATTGCAGGCGGTTTACTATTGCTTCGGCAAT